>JAFGHF010000019.1 GCA_016939375.1 Candidatus Omnitrophota bacterium
ATCTGGATATTACGGGCAATAGAAAGTTCTTTCTCGATAAGCTCGCGCGTCTGCAGCTCTTTTATATAGCGGAAAAGGCTGCTGCCCAGATAGGTCAAGATGTATATCAATATCGGCAGGAACAGGTCGATCCACAGACCAAATAAAAGAAAGAGTAAAAAGCCAAACCCTACAAATAAGACCAATGTACCTAACCGGAAAAGGATGCTCTTAGGCGGCCTCATCTTAAGGGCGATAAGCAGATTCAAAAGACAGATGATAAATAAAATCGCTAAGTTCAGCGCTGGCGAAGCGCGCCTGAGGAAACTTTTTGTCACGATAGAATTGTAAAGATTGGCGTGCATGCCTACCATGGGATAGACCGGCTCAAGGGCGTTGGGGTTAATATCAGCTGTGCCGGTAGCAGTCAATCCGACAAAACAGACCTTATCTTTTAAGCTGTGTAATTTAGGCGGGATCTCGCCCTGGGCGCCGACCTCATGGGCGTAAGTAATGAGGATATCGCTGTAGGAATAATGGACAAATGTATCCTCCCATTTGCCGGCAAGATTTATAAGTGCCGCTCCTTCATCATCGACAGGGATACGGATATCATCGCCCAACTTTATATATCTTCCCGGCCGCATCTGGATGTTTTCTTGCGAAAACCCCAAGATATCCAATGCAGCTTTAAAGGTAAGGTGGGGCAGAAGTTCTTTATCGTATTCTACCAAAAGAGGGATACGTCTTCGCTTTCCGTCCCTGTCAGTAAGGATATTGGCAAAACCGCTGCCGCAAGCGGCATCCTCTAATTCAGTTATTATAGTAGCATCATACTTGGGAGAACGCCAAAAACCGCCTCTTACATCTCCTAATTCCAGCGAATAGGGATAATAGACATTTCCCGCCTGCGCGGTCGCTTCAGTCAATAATGCGTCGTTTACTGAAGGCTCGCTGAAAATAACATCAAAGATAACTGCTTTTACCCCACAGCGGGAAAGTACTTTGATAAGCGTAGCGTGGTAATCTCTGGAGATCGGCCAACGGCTAAGTTTGGTCAGTGTATCGTTTCCGATCTCGATAATGGCGACATTGGGGTCAATTTTTTGAATCGGGCGGGTCTTAAAGCGCAGATCTAAAAGGACAAGTTCATAAGCCTCAAAGAGGCGAAAGTACGAGGCGCATCCTACAATGAGGACTAGGACTGTGAAAATAAAGGTTAAGCGCGCAGGCCTGGATACTCTTATTGGTCTTCTTCCTCGTCTTCTTTAGGTTTTTGAGACTTGCTTTTGCGGATGAGTTTCCAAGGGTGCCATTTAATATCCTCACTAAAGGATTTGACATTTTCTGAAGTGATGACCAGGTTTTTGAGCATTTGGTCCAGATCTTCCCGGTGTACCATGATGACTTCATTTACTCCGCCTGTAAGCTTACGAAAATCGGTGATGGCGTTATCCAGATTATTAGCGATCTCCTCACCCTTTTCGATAAATTTGGCGGTATCAAACGGTTCCCGGCCTATGATCAGGCTGTTGGGCTTTAAAAATACCGACTCCGCGGAGCCCGCTGTCAGCTCTACATACTTCTCTCCCATCAGCCCCAGGGTAGTCACAAAGGCCTCGGAATCCTCGCGCACCTTGGCATCTTCCTGCAGCCACAATGTAAGCAACACATGCGTACCTTGTTTGTCGTATATCAGGCTGATATTTTTTACCTTTCCTACCTCTACCCCCGAAAGGCGCACGGGCGCATCTTTTTCTATGCCGCTGGAATTAATGAAAGCCACTCTTAAGTCATATCCCCCCTTGGAAAAAGAGAATTTATTCACTCTATAAGTAAGGGCCAACAGAGCGACTACAGATAAAATAACTACAAGGCCTATTAAAAAATCATTTGTCCTTTTAATCTTTACCATTTTAAATCCTCCTTGAGGCTTACTGTGTTAAATGTTCTAAATAGTCGTCGCCTTTTGTCAAAAACTGTATCGGCCCTTCCACATCACCGGCAATAAACTGCTGCACGATAGGGTTGGTGGAATTTTTAATCTCTTCCTTCGTGCCTATCTGCAATATTTTTCCCTTATGCAACATAGCTATTCTGTCGGCGATACGAAACACGCTGTTCATGTCATGCGTGACCACCACTGAAGTGATCAGCAATTTTTTACTTAAATCTATCATCAATTTATCGATGACTGCGGTGACTACCGGGTCTAAGCCGGCGGAAGGTTCATCATAAAATACAATATCGGGGTCCATGGCGATGGCCCGGGCCAGGCCTACACGTTTTTTCATCCCTCCGGATAACTCACTGGGCATGTGGTTCTCGAATCCCCGCAAACCCACCAGACCTAATTTCATCTTCACCATGATCTTTATGATATCAGGGGCTAATTTAGTGTGTTCTTTAAGCGGCAGACTCACGTTTTCCTCTACGCTTAAGGAGTCTAGAAGTGCCGATGACTGAAAAAGCATGCCAAAACGTTTCTTTATTTCGTCCATCCCGTGCGTGTCCAATTGGGTGATATCCTTGTCTTTAATGCGCACCTCTCCAGAATCAGGTTTAATCGCCCCGATAAGATGGCGCAGGAGCGTGCTCTTGCCGCACCCGGAACCGCCCATGATCACGAATGTCTCGCCTTCATAGACCTCCAGATTGATGCCATCGAGGACACGGCGGTTGCCGAACGTCTTGATCAGATTTTCTACTTTGATTACTGTTTTTGCCATTTTATATGTTTAGAAAATAAAAGATACCGGTTAACAAACAGTCTGCGAGGATAATCAGGATAAAACTGGAGACAACACTGACCGTTGTGGAACGGCCTACCCCCTCAGCTCCTCCTGAAGCGTTTAAACCCTCGTAACAGCCTACTATTGCAATGATTACCCCAAAGATCATCGATTTAAAAAGACCGGTATAGATATCCTTAAGCAAAAGGAATTTTACGGTCATATTCATATATAGACCGGGGTTTATTTTCAGGCTAAAGTAGCCGATAATAAAGCCTCCTAACATTCCCATTACATCGGCAAGTATAGTTAAACAGGGCATCATCACCAGCAAACCCAAAAAGCGAGGCACGGCCAGGAAACGCACCGGATTTATGGCCATTGTATCCAGGGCCTCGATCTGCTCATTGACTTTCATACTTGATATTTCGGCGGTTATAGCTGAACCCACGCGGCCGGCGACCACTAAGGCTGTGAACACAGGGCCTAATTCCCGGGCCATGGATACCGCGACTAAAGTAGCTACCAGGGACTTGACCCCAAACTGCACCAGCTGATATGCACTCTGCATAGCCAGCACAATGCCGGTAAAAAGGGCGACAAAAAATACAATTATAACAGAGTGTACTCCGGAGAAGGCCATTTGGTTTGCGGTAGACCTCCAGGAAAAAGGCTTTCTAACAAAAGGCCCTACAAAAATCCAATAAATGACCTGTAGAAATAACCTTAGCTCGCCCAATGCCTTCTCAAATGGTCTTCTGAAAAAAGCGCCTATCTGTTCAATAAAAGATATCATAAGTCCTCAATTTAAAAATCTTTAAGGGCCTCTTCTTCGCTGGGAAAGATACCAAAGAGCCTGTCCAATTTGGTTATTTCAAAAAGGCCTCTTACTTTATCGGTAAGGTTGGTAAGGCGCAGGGTCCCGCCGAAACGCTTCATCCGCTGCATCATCTCTACCATCGTGGCCAAACCGGAGCTATCGATATACCCCACCTCTTCAAAGTTGAGCAAGATTTTCTTTTTCTGCTCTTTAATCAATTTGTCAAAGCACTTGCGTACATCAGGCGAGGTGTTTATATTTATCTCACCCGATAAGTCCAATACCATCACATCCCCTTCATTTCTTTCTTTTACGGACATCTTTCATGCCCCCTTTAGGTTTTGGCGAAATATTTGGTCATTGTTATCTTATTGCCTTTTTCATTAAATTCGACTTCATCCATTACTTTGCGGATAAGAAAAAGCCCCCGTCCCCCGGTCCTTAATAGATTCTTAACATGCCGGGGATCAGGTAAATTGGCGTAGTCAAAACCTTCCCCCTGGTCTTCGATACTAATGACTATCGCATCCGTTCTGACCTCAAAGTTTATTAGCACTTCTTTGCCGTCATCCGACTTATTGCCGTATTTAATGGCGTTGATTATCGCTTCTTCACAGGCCAATCTGATGTCATAAAGAAACCCGTCATCCAGCTCTTTGCCATTCAAAGAATCCAGGATCGTATCACTTGCCGCTTTTACTTTTCTTACATTACTGGGGATCTTCAGTTCCATCGTTCTTATCTAGGTATAAAAAAGGCGCAATAGGCTTCTTGCGCCGCAATTACTTAATATTATTGGAGTTATTGAAAGCCTTTTTTCTCTCATCTTCGGAAATAAGATTTTACCACCCTTTGCTTTTTGTGTCAACAGCAAAAAATTCCCTTTTCTCTTGATATCTTTATGGGTGCATGATAAAATAAAGACTCATCAAGAGAAAGTAGGCATAAATAATGATATGGATAGTCCTAACATTCGGTTCTCTGGCTACGGTAGCAATCCTCGCTATGTTGGTATCGCCAAAGATCATGCGCAATGTGATTAATTACTTCTTAGCGGGGAACCGGCTCTATATAACCGGGTTTGTTCGAACCACAATAGGAATTATGCTTTTAATCTTGGCTCCGCGAGCAAGACTATGGTGTTATGTGGCAGTCATCGGCCTTATTTGTACGGCTTCCGGGGTATCTATTTTCTTTTTTTCCTTAAGACGCAGCAAAAAACTGCTTACCCGTATCCGCAACCATTCGGATTTCGCCCTGCGGCTTTACGCGTTCTTGGTCTTGACGATGTGGATCTTTCTCTTCTACTCGCTTACCGAAGCAATCCCTACTCTTCCCCGCTAATATTTGGCTTTAAAAAACGCTCGAAAGGAGAAGATTTCTCTTCTTTGTCCTCTTTCTTTTCTTCGCTGGCAGGAAGTTTTTCGGCTTGCTCTTTTTCTAATTCTTCTGTATCGGAAGAAATGCCGGGCTGTAAGGATTCGGTCTCTTCTGGTTGAGGCTCTTCCGGTTGAGGCTCTTCTGCAAGCTGTTCTTCTTGAGACCGGCTCTGTTCTGCCTCTTTCTCTTGCTCTACCTCAACCTCTTCAGGCCCTGATGCTTCTTTTTCCTCATATGGAGGTTTTTCTTCTTCCGCTTCGACTTTTTGCTCCGGCAGCGCCGTTTTTTCTTCTTCTGGCTGGGCTTCTGCTGGTTCTTTTTCGGCTAAAGGCTCGGGCCTGGTCAATGGAGCAGGAGTCTCTTTTTGCTCAACGGCTTGCGGTTCTGCTTTTGGCTGTAATTTTTCCTGTTGGCTGATAGTATCGGCGAGCTTTTGATTTTTCTGCCTGGCAAACTCCAGGTCTTCCTCTAATTGCGCTGTCTTTTCTTTTTCCCCTTGAAGCTCGCCTTTTAAGTTCTGTGACTCTTCTTTAAGCTCCTGAATTTTTTTATCAATCTCTGCATACTTGCTTTGCGCGGCAGCGCTCTCGTCCTCTTTGTCATGAAATTCCTTTTCCAACTTTTTGTACTTGACCAGCTGTTCCATCACCTGTTGTTTCTGCTGTTTCAGTTGGTTTTGCAACTGTTCGACATCGGTCAATTTTTGCTGCATATCATCACATTTCTTCTGTGTCTCATAATAGAGGCTTTCTTTTACGCCCAATTCTTTGCGCAATTTTTCAATATCTTCCTTTGCTGTATTTAAATCCTGTTGTAATTTATCCCTGGCGGCAGAGATTCTTCTTACATCTTCGTCTTTTTTGATGACTTCATTTCTCAAGCTGTCGGTGTGTAATGAGTGCTTTTCTATATTTTGTTCCTCTTGGCCCAGCGTCTTGAATATCGTCAATATGATAATCACCACTGATATAGCCAAGAGCGCCGCCACTATTATAGGTATCATAATTTGAAGCCTCCAATTTATCCAACTATATATTATAGTGCAAAATCAAGATTGCGCAAGATGTAAAAATTTTAAACTAGATTATTTCTTAAGGCTCTCGAATAATTTTTTTGCATCCTCGACAGAGGCGTTTTCATGCACTATATGGCGTATAGATTTTATCATCGCCAGGGAGTTCCTCGACTGCCAGATGTTGCGTCCCATATCCACGCCTATGGCACCGCTCTTTAAAGCATCATAGGCAAGCTGCAAGGCGTCTGTTTCAGTCTTCAGCTTGG
Organism: Candidatus Omnitrophota bacterium; assembly: GCA_016939375.1. Classification (GTDB taxonomy): domain Bacteria; phylum Omnitrophota; class Gorgyraeia; order JAFGHF01; family JAFGHF01; genus JAFGHF01. The sequence continues at coordinate 6,193 of JAFGHF010000019.1, forward strand.
GGCCACCGGCAATCACCAAAGGCACTGGAGAACTCTCGACTACCTTCTGAAAGTCCTCACAATAATAAGTTTTTATTATCTGCGCGCCCAGCTCAGCGGCAATACGGCAGGATAAAGAAAGGAATTTAACGTCGCGCTTGGCCAATTCCTTGCCTACAGCAGTCACCGCCAAAACCGGTATGCCGTACTCCTGGGCTTGATTGATGAGGTTTGAGAGACCGACAAGGGTCTGGTGCTCGTATTTCGCGCCGATGTAAATTGAAAAGGCTACAGCGGCTACATTCAGCCTGAGAGCGTCATTTATGCCGGCAAGCAGCGTCTCGTTGGACAAATCGTCGCCTTGAATACTGTTGCCTCCAGACACCCTTAAGATCACTGGGGGTGAGGTATCAGGATCAATACAGTTTCGTAACACGCCCCTGGTAAGCATAATCGCGTCGGCATAAGGTAAAAGCGGTTTTACGGTTACCCCGGGCTTCTCCAATCTCTGCACCGGGCCCAAAAAATATCCATGGTCCATGGCTAACCATATACTTCTGCCTGTCTGCGGCCTGACCAATTTTGAGAGTCTGTTCTTCATACCCCAATCCATATTGCCTCCTAGTCCTTGCGTAAACCTTGCGGTTTAATGATCACCTTCATCGAATCCCGGGCCTGGGCAACCAGCCGAAATCCTTCCTGTATATCATCTAGGCTAAAGCGGTGAGTGATTAACTCTTCCACCGCTATTTTACCACTGGCGATTAAACGTAATGCTGCCATGTGCTCCTTAGGCGTTGCCGCATAAGAGGAAGTAAGAGTCACCTCATTGCGCCAGAAGACGTCATTGATCGAGAGCGGGATGGTCTCGCCTTCGGCGGTTGCGGCAAAAAAGAGCACTGTCCCTCCCCGCTTTACAGACTCCAGGGCCTGCAGGTGAGCGGCCTTTGCCCCCGTAGCGACAATAACTATATCTGCACCCTCTCCTTTATTTAATCCTTTAAAACGGCCGGGGATATCTTGCTCTGCGGCATTCAAAGTGATATCTGCGCCAAGTCTCTTAGCGAAGTCAAGCCTATAATCTACTAAATCGGTTGCCGCAATAAAACCGGCTCCTTTATATTTAGCCAGCATAATATGTAATATTCCTGAAATGCCCGCACCCAATACCAATAAGCTCTTTCCTTCCTGCATCCGGGCTAATCTCTGCCCACGCAGTACACATGCCAACGGTTCAGTAAAGGTCCCTTGCTCAAACGTGACGCTGGGGCCAAGCGGATAGACCCCACCCAGCTCTATATTTATTTTGGGCAGGCGTACAAATTCGGCAAAACCGCCCGGATAGAATTTGGTCTTACGCAGCATATCACAGGTCGTCTCATGCCCAGAAAGACACAGCTTACATTTTCCGCAGGGCACATGGTGGGAAGCACTGAGCCTTTGCCCTTTTTTATATCGGGTGAGCCCCTTGCCTACTTCCACTACTTCACCAGCGATCTCATGGCCCAAGACCAAAGGTACTTTATCCCGCCTGTACCATTCTATTACATCTGTCCCGCAAATCCCGCTGGCCTCGATGCGCAATAAAAGTTCACCGGGACCGATTTTGGGTTTTGGCACCTCATCTATGCGGATATCATTATTATTATAGTAAGTCGCTACGCGCATCTTAGGTCAACATTATCCCTATGCCGATGGCAATCAGCAATATGCCGCTGGTCAGTTTAATAATCTTAAAATGCATTTTCACCTTTGTAAATATATCCATCGCCCGCTTCACTCCTATGCTTACCAATAAAAGAGGTATAGCCAAGCCCAGTGAATAGGCGCTTAAGAGAAACATGCCTTCTAAAAGCGTCTCTTTGGTCGCCGCCATCACTAGAATGCCCCCCAGAATAGGGCCTACGCAAGGAGTCCACCCTAAGCCAAAAGCCATACCCACGAAAAAAGAGCCCAACCAGCTTACCGGTTTAGCCTTCAGGTGGATCCTTTTCTCCTGCTCCAATAGACGTAGCTTAAAAAGGCCTGTTAAATATAATCCGAATAATATCAGGACGGCCGCGCCAATCAACCGTAATATTTTTTTATTGGCCATAAAGAACGAGCCGATATAACCGGCAGTGGCCCCCAATGCCACAAAGACCAAAGAAAAACCGAGGATAAATAATATCGCCTCGGTCAAAATGATCTTCTTTTTAGCCTGGACTTTTTCCTGGGTATCCGTGAGTTCTTGTAAAGACAACCCCGTGATAAAACAAATATATACGGGGATCAAAGGCAAGACACAGGGAGAGAAAAAAGTCAAAAGCCCTGCGCCAAAGGCGCTGAAGATTTGTAAATTATCGCTCATTTTTATAGATGCTTTGCCAAAAGCTCTATGTCTACATACCTTTCAATTAAATCTCTGATTATACCTGCTTTCTCTGAATCCTCCGGCTTTAATTTTACTGCCAGATCATGCACCCTGGAGGCAACGCTATAAGTATCGCCTGTGGCTAATAAAAGCGGGATATTCGCCCCTTTTAACAAATCGACGATGGTCTTATGGGGCTTGATCCCTCCGCTTAAGACAATGCCTGCTATCTGCATGCCCTCTTTGGCCTTTTCCATCTGATAACCGGCCACAGTCAAAATCATGTCTTCTCTATCGCCGGGAGTGATGATTAGGCTTTTATCTGAAAAGTACCTCAAGGCCTCGTGCGGACCCATTGCCCCTACCAAGATCTTAGCTACCCTCATATCAAGACATCCGTCGCAATTGAGCAACTTAAAGTCCAATTCATCGGCGATCTGGCCGATTGTCGGCTCAGACAATAATTCCCTATAAGGTATCACACCCAATACCCTTAGGCCCTTTCTCTTCAACCCCAGGCGGACCAATTTATTGACCTTATCAAACTTTTCCGGTTTGACTTTGTTTATTATTACGCCGGCGATCTCCACGCCTTTTTTCTCAAATAAGGCCGCATTCAACGTTATTTCGTCGATAGGCCTGCCTATGCCGCCACTTGAGACTATGACTACTTTCGATTCCAACATCTTGGCCACTGTGGCATTGCAAAGGTCAAACACCGAACCCACACCCGCATGCCCCGTTCCTTCGATTATCACCAGGTCTTTATTTCTGGCCACTGTCTTAAAAGATTTTTTGATCCGTTGGGCCAGCTTGTTTCTTCCGCCCTTTTGCACATATTTGGACGTAAAGCCTTTTTCAATCGCTATCGGGCTCATATCCTTGATGGCGCATTCGATGCCGCATATCTTCTCGATTACCACAGAATCCTCATCTACTTTTTCATCCTGCTCGACTACGTATCGCTGCCCCACCGGTTTGATGAAACCCACCCTTTCAAAGCGGTCTTTAAAGGCGTAGATCAGGCCTAAACTAACTACGGTCTTGCCGTCATTTTGTCCGGTCGCGGAGATAAATATCCTGCCCACCCTTCGCCTAGGCATTTATTTCTTCTCCCATTTTAACAATTCTATGGCTTTCCCTAATGTCGAACCGCGGTCGATCTCTTCCCTCAGCCTGTTTTCCTGTTCTAAAATGCCCATAGCCCGATTGGCAACTTCAGCTACTATGTCTTTGGGAATACACATTACCCCGTCATCGTCTCCCACAATCCAATCTCCGGGAAACACCTTTGAGCCACTGACTGAGACAGGGACCCCGATTTCGCCAAAACCCTTGGGTTCTCCGGCGGTAGGGGTAGTCAGTTTGGCAAAAACGGGAAAACGTAAAGCGCGAATCTCCTTGATATCACGGACCGCGCCGTCTATCACCACACCCGCTATTTTACAACGCATCGCTCCATGCGTAGCCAACTCTCCCCAGACTGCCGGACCCGCGCCTGCAGCATCTATTACGATGACATCTCCCGGTTTTGCCTTATCGATGGCCTGCACTGTTTTGGCCCAATCTCCGGGATACGTGCGTACAGTCACTGCCGGGCCGATCATCTTAATGCCCTCTAACAAGGAAACTATGCCTTTCAGGTCTCCGCTCCTATGCATTGCGTCGGAGATATTCGCGGTGGAGACCTCTTGTAATGCTTTCCTTACATCTTTTTCAGAAACTCGTTTAAATAATCTGGAGGCGATCACCTTTCCCGATGAAATCGCCTTTTTTATATCGCCTGAGGCAAGCTTAGGTTCTTTCGCTTTAGTGATCGCTCCACCCACAATCACAATATCCGCTCCGGCTTTGACGGCCCGGCAAGCGGTCTCAGAGTTTATCCCCCCTGCCACAGCAACTGGTATCTTTACTGCCTTGGCCACTTTCTGCAGACGGGTAAAAGGGTCTTTTCCTTTCATCTGTTGGTCAATTGCGCAATGGACCCCCACATAATCCACGCCCAGCTTTTCCACTTGCCTGGCCCTTTTTTCAATTTCTTTTTCGCCTATCTCTATTAAGTCGGCTTCTATTTTCGCTCCGTAATTCCTTCCCGCCTGCACACATTCACGTATAGTGCTGTCTGAGGCCGCTGCCAATACGCATACGATATCGGCGCCTGCCTTGGCCGCCGCTTCGGTCTCGATCCTGCCCGCATCCATGATTTTCATATCGGCGACAATAGTTACATTGGGAAATTTTTTTCGTAATTCCCTGACAACATCCAGGCCTTCGCTTTTGATTAAAGGGGTGCCCGCCTCCAGCCAATCCACTCCACCCTTGACTGCTTCCTCAGCGACTTGTAAGGCACGTTTTAAATTAACAAAGTCCAAGGCTACTTGTAATATTGGTTTCATTTTTTAGCTTTCAGCTTTCAGCTGTCAGTTTTCAGTTTTCAGCTACCACTAACCAATTAAACACTATTCTCCGATTATTTGCACTATGAGTTCCCGGGAACGGGGGCGATTGTCAAAATCGATAAAGATGATCTGTTGCCATGTGCCCAGGTGCAATTTCTTATTATTAAAAGGCACGGTCAACGACGGCCCCAATAATGCCGAACGCACATGCGCATAACCGTTGCCGTCATGCCACTTCAGGTTATGATGGTACTCTCCTTGCCGGGGGGCAATGATCTCAAAGGCCTCTTTTAAGTCTTGGACCAGGCCAGATTCATATTCCACCGTAGTTAAACCCCCGGTGGCCCCAGGCACAAAAACGCTAACAATTCCGTTTTTGATCTTGGCGGAGCCGATACACTCGTGTACCCGGTCAGTGATATCGATAATATCCGTCTCGCCGCGCGATTTAAGTTTTATACTCTTGGTCACTACCATTTTATTTTTTCTCTGCGTTGCTGGAATCTTGCGATTCTGTTAAATATGTATAGAACCCCTTCATTTTCGTCACCGCGCTTCTTGTGACCACACGTACATTTAAGCTGTTTTTCCAATAGAGCTTCTGCGGTATCTTATGTTCTTCAAGATTTTCCCCTTTTAGCTCGGCGATCTCATCGACTATATCATTATAATCGTCGGCGACAACTCCTTTGGGCATCTCATCTTCCGAAAGAGACTGCACTATTCCCTTTAGGTCTTCAAGAAGTTTCTGCATCCTGTCATTATCCATCCAAATCTCCTATGTTATTTTTTAATCATTGATTTGCGGCGGCGAGCCAAAGCCGCAAATCCTGGTCGATATCATTAAGACTATTTCTTACGATATGCATCTAAAAATGAATCACAATATATATGCTTGTTCAATAAAAGCTCGGCGGTGATAGCCGCGTCCATCAACTCGTTATCCATAGGGTCCACGATCGCCGCATCTAAGCCATTGGCTATAGCCATTACCAGAAAAGTGCGATTGATCAGGCTACGCTTGTCGGTGCCTTGGGATACATTGCTAAGTCCCAAGACCGTCTTGGGCGCAGGGTCAGATAAGATTTTAAGGTCTCTGATGGCCTCCAACACTTCTAGCGATTGAAATTGGGTCACGTTGACCGGAAGGATAATCGGATCAAGATAAAGGTTTTCTATGGGGATACCAGCTTCCATGCATGCGGAGATTATTACCGCGGCGTGTTCGGCACGTTCATTTCTGTCCCGGGGAATACCGGACTCACCCATAGTCAAGCCGATAATGCCTGAGTCATATTTTTTGGCCAAAGGCAAAAGCGTATCTAACTTGGCTTTTTTTGCCGTAGTGGAATTGATGATCGCCTTTTTCTTGGCCAGCTTTAAACCCTCTTCTATAACATCGGCCTTTGTGCTGTCCAGGGCTAATGGCACATCAGTTACCTCCTGGATGGACTCGATGAGCCATCTCATGGCAGCTACGGCATCGGCAGCTGCAGGGCCTACATTTACATCCAGCACATCCGCCCCGCATTCGACCTGTTTTTTGGCCAAGTCCTGGATCACATTTTTGTCTTTACTGGTAATCGCCTTGCCTACATCTTTAAACATACCGTTTATGCGTTCACCGATGGTCAGCATATTACCTCCTTAATTATATAAGAGAATATTTCTGGCTTTCAGCTTTCAGCTGTCAGCTTACAGTTGACAGTTGACAGTTTACAGTTTTCAGCTTACAGCTTTCACTGATAACTGAACACTGATAACTGTCCTATTTTTTCATAAGGCTATCAATGGTCTTTCTGACGATTTCTACTGCCTTGGGATGGCGCATAGTAAGTATATCGGCTCCGGAAAGTAATACAGAGATCGCGGTGCTCGCCTCCCAAACCGGACCTCGCTGAGCTTCCGGTCCCCATTCCGGATGCTCTGCTTGTGCTCCTTTAGCTTCTTTCGAGCGCCAGGCTTCCTGGCCCACAAAACATATAAAAGGCATAGACAACATCTTGTCGCCCATAAGAGCAGCCAATCTTGCCCTCTCCATTATAGAATATGCGTATTCCATACCGTAACCCAAAGCGCCTATAGTGGGGTTCATCGCTATCTTTTTAATATCAAAGCCCATATCGGTGATCAAAATATTGACCTGTTTGGCGATGTTGATATCGATGGGGGACTCGCCGATGATATTGTGACCATCGGCAAGACAAGCGGCTGTCAGTGTTTTATAATTATCTTCCGTGGCATCGCCGAAGAGGCAACTCTCACCCTTGGCCACCTCACAACATTTAGGCAAAACCTGATTATCTTTCTCCGCGTGGTCACAACCTAAAATAATCAAAGGCACGCCTACAGCTTGTAAAATAGATTTTACGGTATCCGCCGTCTTATCGGCCGAGGCATCACCAAAATCTGGATGGATGCCTTGAAGCCGCAGGCACAAAAGTTCCGCTTTATATTCATCCACACATTTTTTTGCCCATTGGACAGGATCATTTAAAACACCCTTGAACGGTTCTTTCAGCACGCAAGGCCAATCGACCGGTTCGCTGTCCAAAATCTCCATCGCGATTACCGGCTTATTAGGTATCTGGCCTTCATCAAATAAATATGGTAAAGTGCTCTCACCGCCGACAACGACCTTGGAAGTCCTTGTCCCGCCTTCTTCCTTTGTCGCTCCGATGGTCAAGGTGCTAATCTGATTAGACCACTTCTCTTTTACTTGTTCAACAGACATGATACCTCCTCATAAATTCTGCTTACTGCCTGAAAAGCCTTTGAGTCTTGGGAAAGGCTCATAACGTTGGCACTATCTAAGCTTAAATTAAACACATCTTCGTCCTGCGGTATAGCCCCGGCAAAAGGCATACCCATCTTATCTATCTCAGTTCTTAATTTATCTACTCCTTGAGGGGCTTTATTGACCACTAAACGGGCCTCCTTGACGCTGATCTCCAGTTCTCTGGTTAGGTCAAGGATCCTTTTTGCCGAACGAAGGCCGATAACGGTATATTCGCTGACAACAAACAAAAGGTCTATCTTGCGGGTCGTGCGCCGGGAAAGGTGCTCCATCCCTGCCTCATTATCGATGACCATATAAGAATAGGCTTTACCTAACTTATCGATCAAAGCACGCAGTAGATTATTGGCGTAGCAATAACAGCCCGGGCCTTCGGGACGGCCCATAGCAAGCAGGTCAAACCCCTCGCCCTCCACAACGGCATCCTGAACGTGGTACTCCAGATATCTGTTTTTGGTCATTCCCTTAGGGACCTTGTCGGGGTTCTTAGCTATATCGTCTATCAGTGCTACGATGCTATTATCTGCGCTCACCCCCAAAGCCTCATCCAGGTTTGCGTTTGGGTCTGCGTCTATGGCAATGATGGAATCGCCTTTTTGTTTTTCTAAAAGCTGTCTGATCAATAGCCCTGAAAAGGTGGTCTTTCCGCTGCCGCCTTTTCCGCAAACCGCTATTGTATAACTCATTTTTTCACCTCTGTTATACTCGGAAAACGCTGTAACTCAGTATGCGGGAAAAACAAAGCCGAAACGTATTCATCCATATAAGCAGATTCGACGCTTAATTCTATATAAGTCATCTTTTTGGCGATCTCCTCGGCTTCTTTCTTTGCTTCGTATGAAAGCAGGATCTCTCTTGAGCCGGCTAAGGAGCTATTGCCGATAAAAGTAAATCTTTTTCTGTCCAGGTCGGGCAACAATCCTATGGTTATGGCTTTTTCGATGTCCAGATATGTCCCAAATCCACCGGCGACATAAAATTGTTTTATGTCCTTGAAATCCAGGTTCATCTTTTTCAGAAGTATGGCGCTGGCGGCATAGATAGCCCCCTTGGAACGCTTAAGGTTTTCGATATCCGCCTCGGTAATGATGATATCACTATCGGCATCGGAATCCTCCTTGGAAACTAAGACAAATGCCTTGCCTGAGTCTGTTTCCTTGATGCGGTAAGAGTCTAGATCTTCGGCGAATTTTCCGTTGCGCCCGATGATACCCGCTTTTAAGAATTCGGCAAGACAATCGATATATCCGGAACCGCATATTCCTATCGGCTTCTCATCGGCTATAGTCTCCACTTTCACCGAACCGCCTGAAATGTGCACGCGCTGAATCGCGCCGGCAGTCGCTCTCATGCCGCAGGTAACCCCGCTGCCTTCAAACGCCGGACCGGCGGAAGCGGCACAGGATACCATCCACTCATTGTTTCCCAAGACTATTTCACCGTTAGTGCCCACATCGATAAGCATGATTAATTTTTTAGAGCGGTGTAATCCGGAGGCCAATACGCCCGCGGTGATGTCTCCGCCAACGTAGGTGCTCACGCCGGGGACACAGGAAAGTAAACCGCGGGGATTAATCTTAATGCCCGCCTCTGCCGCCCGTACGACCGGTACAAAATTGGCCGTGGAAACATAGGGCTCGCGTCGGATGAATCTGGGGTCGACACGCAAAAGTAAATGCGCCATCGTGGTATTGCCGGCACAGGTCAATCCATTAATATCATTTAAGTTGATCTTATTCTCTTGTATCAGAGCCTTGATTATTGCGTTAATATTATCGATTACGGCATGATGTAGTTTTTCTAGGCCATCCCGTTCGCTGGCATAAATGATACGGGTGATCACATCGCTGCCAAAGGAAGCCTGTTTATTGTGCGTGGCCTTGGTGCCTAATATTTCTTTCGTATTTAGGTTCACCAACTGGCCGGAGACAGTAGTAGTTCCGACATCCAAGGCAATTCCATAATTTCTATCTGATGTATCGCCCGGATCGACAGAGACTATCTCTACAGTACCGTTTCTCTTTCCCAGTAAAACAGTGACTTTCCAACCGCTCTCCCTAAATAACCTTCCCAAGCGCTTGATATTGGTCAAGCCGGTCTGCATTATAGGGATATCCCTGTTTTTTCTTATCTCCCTGTAGAGTCTTTCTAAGTCACTTACCGTATCTGTCAGGCTGGGGGGATCAAGCTCAAGGTAGAGTTTTGTCGCCAGCGGGCTATGCGTAAAGAGGTCTTCTTCAATAACGCTTTTTCCCTTGGCTACATCGACCGCCTGGCTATACATGCCTTTTAAACGCAAAAGCTTTAATTGTTCATCGGATACATGGTCTAAATCCAGCCTCGATCCCGCAGGCACCTCGACCTCGACATCGCTGTGTACCGTAGTCTGGCAAGCCAATACAACACCTCTTTGCCTTTCCTCCAAAGATATCCGCCCTGAGGGCTCGGTGCGTATATCTCCACTTCTAACGATCACCTTGCAGCGGCCGCAGACACCATCTCCGCCACAGCTGGAGTGTATAAAAACCCCGGCCTCTATCGCCGCAGATAAAAGGTCTTTGCCCTTATTCGCTTCTATCCGCACCGGTTCTGGATGATAGAAAGTTACTGTATAGGTCTGTTTCTCCATTTTTTTATGCTTTTCTATATACCATCAGCCAATAGACAAAAGCCCCTACTGTCTGAAATACGGCGATGGCAAAAATCCATATAACTTTATACACAGGACGGCTAAAAGAATGTCTTACGCAATCTATGAGCATCTTTGCCCAAAACAAAAAAAGAACTACGGCAATGGCGATGACTATAATAGAAGATATCCCTCTGGCGAGTGAACCTATGTCCATTTCGACTCTCCTTAATCTTTCATTAAAACTCGGTTACTTTTAGTTTTTTAATGATTTAAGGTAAGAAGGGATGCCTGAAGCCTCTTTGGGCCCGACCTTTACCTTCCAGCCAGACTCCTCTTCCAGCTTTCCACTTAAAACCGCTACATAGCCAGGGATGATTATCTCCTGATGCGCTATTTTGTCTTTTATTCCGCACTCGTTTAAAGTCTTAGCTATAGTCTCAGCCGTAAATTTCTCGGCTGCCCATGCCGTCAACACACTCATACCTTCGCAATAGGCGGAAATTATATAAGAAGGCACCCTGCTCGACTCCACTTCCGCCTCGACAGTATAGTAGGTCAATGAGAAATTTGTAGTGATCATAACCGGAGATTTATCATTGACCGCCCCTACCTCATAGACCTTTGCCTCTACCTGCAGCGGCTTTTGCGGGTCGGTATAGATATTCTGTCGCACTGTCAAGATCGGCAAGATCTGCCAAGGCTCTACGCCTTTCATAATCACTATGCCGGCATATTTCGCCACAAAGGCGCTGGCTTGCATAACCTCCTGATAAGGGTCTGCACTCGTTGTGATCGCCAAAGTAGGATAGCCAAAAGGCCTAAATGTCTTTTTTAAGGCCAAGCGTCTGATCTGAGTAAGGTCATCGATTTTATCAGTCAGGTCTTTGTTGCCGGAATCCAAAATCAGATCCTCAACTCCCTGCGCGGTAACTTTTTTCGATAATTCAGCCAGCTGCTCTAAATCTTCGGCCCTGACCACCAAAGGCAAAGATAGTTCCTTGGCTACTTTGGCCATATCTTCGGCATTGTCTTTGTTTGCGGCATATAATAAAGGGCGTCTCTGTTTAGCTGCTTCTGCAGCGGCTTTGATGATTGCAGCGTCTTCGCACATCAGAATCAGATTAAAATCTGAGGCCGATAGGACCTTCTTTACCGCCTCAACAAAAATCTCTTTTTTCCCGCTTGCACAACTGATGGCAATTAAATCCGCGTTTATATTCTGGCCCACTCGCTCAAATCGCAATTTATTTATTGCGGCCACCCGTTTATCTATCTCCGCTGCGGCGAGCGTATCTTCGAGCAATAAGGCCAAGCCTGTAGGGTGATAAAAAGTCTCTTCATGGCGAAACATCACAGTCTCATTACCCAGCTCCAACTTGTTTTCACCGCTTCCTATGGTCACTAATTTGACCGGCGGGCGGGAGGCGCTCTCCAAAGACTGCTTAGCGCTATCAGAGACATGCGGACATTTGGCCAGTTCTACTTTTTTGGCCGCAATCTGCATGGCAAAAGCCAAGCAGGTGGGAAAACCGCACTCCTTACAATTTGTCTTGGGTAAAAGTTTATAGATGTCTAGACCTGATAAAGCCATGTTTACGTTCTCCTTTTTTGCGTTAGATTTTGGCTCTACTTAACTATTTAATTGGGGACGGCTTCCTAACTTCTGCCAATTATCAGGCCGGAAACAGCCCCTCAAGGCAAAGTAAATTTACATCAATGGGTCCATTTTTAAAGCCGGGTGGCCAGTCTTCTCCAAATGCGCCAAAAGCTCATCGGAAGTGGTGGCCGCGGACTCATCAGCAATCTTATCTAATAGGTCTGGCACTCCTTCTTCTTGGCAACGTTTCTTTAGTTTTTCCCCTAAGGCTTCCTTTAATTCCTTGGTCATCCAGACTATGCGCTTAAGCCCCCCATCGGCGGAAATAAATTTCTTACTCACTAAATACAATCTTCCTACCCCCATAAAACCGGGTGTCTGCGCGCCTCCGCCTACAGAACCGGCCAAGGTAGAAAAGCTCATGCCGCAGGGTGTCATCCCGTTATATTCCCTGTTGACTACCATAAACCCGTTGGCCTCGGGAAGTATGGCGATGATGCATTCAAAGCAGCCACAGGAAGTCTCCGGAAACGTCATAATCGAATAGCCGTGGAACCTCTCTAAGGTCTTATTTGACCTTTGATAGACAAATTCATTTATTCCTTTCCATTCACCACGCACCGGGTCCAGACACTCGCCTTTTTTTATAGGCTGGTTGGGGCCCACGGGGTTTAATTCATACGAGGCCTTGGCGTCAAGATAACTGTAGGCACCGCATAATCCCAAACGCTCCGGTTTTACTACACAAAGATGGTTAGGGGCGAACGACTGGCATAGAGTACAGGAATAAAATATATCCACTGCCTCATCAGTCATTCCCGCCATGCGTTCATCGCGTTCGCTATATGATTTTTTCGCCTGGGCCAGGTATTTCTCTACCTCTTCCTGTTTTGTATAAAGCATCACCTGAGCCTTATCCACGATAGCACCGAATGTATCGTGCAAGCGGGCATGTAAGATGGTGCCGAAGTGTTTGATTTTAAAGCCTTTCTTGTGCGCGTCTTTGCTGATACGGATCCAGCACATATCACGCTGGCCCATATGAAATATCCCCATAGCCTCGTTTAAAAAGGTATGGATCTGCCTTTCGATTATCGGCTCGAAGTCTTTTTGCATCTTGCGCCCGGCGACCTCGACCAGGATCCCCAAGGGAAGCGCTCCGCCTTCCTTGACCTCATCTACCTCCGGGCCGATCACCTCTATTTTGCCGTCCTCTACTTCCTCTAATTTCTTCGAACGGGCATACTCAAAGGCAGTAGTATATTTTCCGCCGAATTGCGCGTACATCTGTTCCCTGCGCACCCGCTCACCTTCAAAGGCAGCGGAATAAGCAACCGGGATAGGTATTTCCGATATCTTGACCTTTACGCCCCTGACCTCGATACAGACCGGGACTATCTTTTTATAGTCATGCTCTTTGACTAAATGCTCATAAGTGCATATGCCCGTCGGTCTGATCTCCGGGATATCGGTATCGGCTATCACCGGAAAACCCATATTGATAGCGCCCGCTCCGGTAGCATACTTAATATCATCGACCTCGCCCAAGGCCAAGCCAAAGGCAAATACCCTGTCTTTGCAGTATTTCAGACACTTCAAGGCCTCGCCTTTTTTATGGCCGCCGAATGTAAGCGCACCGCGGATAGCCCAATGCAAGGGATAGATGCCAGTTATGGTATCTCTGCCGTAAGGAACGATATATGTATCCCAGCCCATTTCCACCTTTTCCTCTTTGAGCTGGTCGATGATACTGCGTCCATTTACAGAAGACCCTACAAATGTCAATATGTTGCGTTTTTGCAGTTCACGTACAACGTCCACGGCAGTCTTATTATCCGGGGCAGCTCCCAATATTGCCGCAAAACCCGGCATTCTACCATCCACTAACTGAATACCCAGGCTACGTAATATCGTATCCGTGAAGAATCCCTCGCAATCCTCCTGTGGCTCCTGGCCATAAAGATAACGCAAGGCCACGATCAATTCTTCCGCCAATAATGCAGCGATCCCCGAATCCAAAGCATCACCCAAATAAGGCAACCACAATTTTTCCGATGGCTCCTGGTGCAAAAGGGATTTTATATGCTCTAATATCGCGGTCAAATCTTGCAAGTTCTTTGCTTCCATGCCCAAAAGGGCATAAGCCATAGGTAAATAAAATGCGGTCCCTGGAAAGCTCACCTGTGCGTCTTTGCCCTTTTCCTTAATAGCTTTATCTAAAAAGCGTTCCGCTTCCTGCGCAAGTTTATTAGCACCCCGGATCGCTGCTGCTGCTACTATCTTTGACATTTATCACTCCTCCCACACTAAAAAGAAATCATTAGATCTTTATATTCTTCTGCACTGAATTTCTCTTGATTGTCGGCCACAAGCGGCATGACTTTAGCGTAATCAAAGTTATCTTCCAATAAAAGATGTTTTATGGAAGAGATATCAATCCTACTTTTTATTAAAATACTGATTATTCCTGCCGCTTTGATATCTCCCAGAAAAACCATTCCCGTTACCATGTTACCTTTAAGCACCAATTTTTTATAGTATACTCCGGGGTTGACCTTAGAGATGATTTCATAACCCGCTTCTTTGGGCTTGGTGATCCCCATAGAAATGCACCCCAGGCCAAAGAAATCCACCGAATTCATAGATAACGAACCATCATAAGCCTTACTTTTTCCCGACATGTTCAGCGCGGCGGCCTCGCCTTGTTCCACCGCACAGGGCCATAGGGCATTGACTCTTTTAACCTGCCTGGCTATGTCATGAGTCTGGGCCACATCTCCGGCGGCAAAGATGTTCTCATCGCTGGTCCTCAAGAACTCATCCACTACGATGGCGTCTTCTACTTTCAGCCCGCAGGCAGAGGCAATCTCTGAGTTAGGGTTTACCCCTTTACCGATAATCACCATCTGGCATTGGAGCTTTTCTCCATTGTCCAATAAGATCCCTGAGACCGAATCGGCGCCTAAGATCTCTTTAGCTGCCACGCCGGTCTTGACCTTTATGCCGTTTTTCTCCAAGACAGCCTGAATAATATCGGCGGCTTCTTTATCCACCATCTGCGAGAGCACTTGCGGGCTTTTTACTATTACCGTTACCTCTTTGTCTCTTTTCCTTAAGGCATAGGCATCGCGCAGACCTATTAAACCGCCGCCCAGGACTGCGATCTGTTTTACCTTATCCATCATCGAGATTATTTCCCGGGCATCATCTATCCTGCGCACGGTAAGCACTCCCTTTTTGTCTATGCCGGGAGCGCTTAATTTTTTCGGCGAAGCCCCAGTGGCTATTAACAGCTTGTCATATTTTATGGCGGTCTTGTCTTCCAAAGTGAGGGTCTTATTTTTAGCGTCTATAGCCACGGCCTTTTTGCCTAAATAGGTCTTGATGTTGTTTGCTTTATAGAAATCCTTATTTTTAAAACAAAGTCCTTCTTCATCTATCGCTCCGGAAATAAGGTATGTCAATAAACAGCGTGAGTAAAGTGCAAAGGTCTCATCTGAGACCATGGTTATCTCTGCCTTTTTATCATACTTGCGCAAGGTCTCCGCAGCGGTCACTCCCGCCGCACTCCCCCCAATAATCACATATTTCATTCTTTCTTCGCCTTCTCTTTGAGCTTTTTCTCAAACTCCTCTTTTGTGCCTACAAAAAGAGCACCCGTAGGGCATGCCGCCACACAGGCAAAATCTTCCCTATCCGGGCAAAGGTCGCATTTGACCGCGATATGGTTTTCTACATCCTGCACGATCGCGCCAAAGGGGCAAACCATCACGCACATCCAACAACCAACGCATTTATCGTTATCATGCAGGGTAGCGCCTGTGGCTGGGTCCTTGCTTAAAGCACCACTCATACAGGCCTTCACACAAGGGGCGTCTTCGCAATGCTGGCAATGAAGCGAGACTACTCTCTTGCCTATGCTTTGGGCCTTGACCCTTTTCTTAGGCCTGGAACTTTCTTTGACCACGGAATAGATGTCTTTCGACTGCGAATGTTCCACCGCACAGGCTATCTCGCAGGACTTACAGCCCACGCACTTAGTGATATCGCAAAATATTTTTACTTCTTTTGACTTTTTCTTATTAAGCAAATCCTTGGACATTTTCTGTTTCCTAATGTTTTATGCCTTGGCGTTCGCCGTCTTTTCATACATGACCCCAGCCAGCTTCAAGGCAGCCCTCTTCTTATTGATATGTTCGATCATCATCCGCGCGGCTTTGATAGGGTCGGCCTCAAAGGCAAACTTGCCGCCGATTACATTTTCCAGCTCGTTAGTGATGTAGTTGGTCACGTTTTCGCTGCCGATTACGGGCTGCGGTGTACCGAATACCGTATACACACCGCTGGCTACAAAATAAAAACCTATCGAGACAGCCTTTTCGCTCATCCATTCCGGCGCCGCTCCGGCGACCGGCAGGTCACTGATGTCGTCTCCCAAACCACCTTCAGCTACTACCGATGAAAGTATCAAAAGGATCCGTGAATTGTCCACACAGGAGCCGACATGCAATACAGGAGGTATGCCTACTGCTTCGCATACCTCGCGTAAGCCCTCACCGGCATATTCAAACGCACTTTCCGGAGTAAGCAATCCCTCTTTGGCACAGGCGATCGCCGAACAACCAGTCTGCACTACCAAAATATCGTTTTTTATCAATTCTTTGACCATCTCTATGTGCGCCCAATCGTGCCTGATATTAGGATTATTGCATCCCACCACACCGGCAGCCCCGCGTAATCTTCCCGAGATTATGGCGTCGTTTAAAGGCCTTACGGTGAAACGGTATTTCCCGCCCAAGATGCGGAACGTATTCTCCGTAGTAAAACCGGCCACCAGTCCTTTTATCTCCGGTGGAATATTTACCCTTTGTTTAGTCCTGTTTTTGTAGTTTTCTACTCCCATGCGGATAATCTTTTTGGCGATCTCCAATGCCTTCTCTTCGTGAAACTGGATATGTTCTACACCGGGAAAAATACACTTAGGTGAGGTGGTCACCAGTTTCGTATGAAAACTGTTGGCTACGCTGGATAAAGCCGGCATAATACATTGTACGTCCACCATCATCAACTCCACCGCACCGGTCAAGATCGCCAATTCCTGTTGCAAGAAGTTGCCCGCAGAAGGAAGGCCATGGCGCATCAAGATCTCGTTTGCCGTGCAACACATACCTACAAGATTGATACCCTTGGCTCCGTATTTCTTGGCCAGATCGATAAGCTC
Source organism: Candidatus Omnitrophota bacterium (assembly GCA_016939375.1). Taxonomy (GTDB): domain Bacteria; phylum Omnitrophota; class Gorgyraeia; order JAFGHF01; family JAFGHF01; genus JAFGHF01. Next base: position 23,171 of record JAFGHF010000019.1, read on the forward strand.
CTTGTCTTTGACCGCATCAGTAACCACATCCGAAAGCGTAGGCTCATGCCCATGCACTACGATGTTCACATGGTCCTCTTTCAAGACCCCCAAATTCACTGTGGCTCGAATAGGCTCAGGCGAACCAAACAATACATCGGAAAGCTCTGTGGCGATCATCGAACCGCCCCAACCATCACCCAGCGCTACCCGCAGGCCGTGATTGATGATATTTTTATAATCGTTATCTACACCGATGTGCGTACGGTGCATCATCTCTACGATTTCTCTATCTACCCCTCGGGGGCTGACCCCCAATTTACGCCACAGTTCCTGACGTCTCTGGGGAGCAAGTGAAAGCATCCTCAGTTCTCCGTGCTGCTGTCCAAACTCGGCCAGACAGGCTTCGCCCAATTCCTCTGCTATCTTCTCGATGCTTTTGCCTTCTACAGTAATACCATATACTTTGGCCAGTCTTCTTAGCTTATCCGTTCCTTTTAAGGCATAATCGTGGGCCTCACCTTTTGCCGCCAATATAAGTGCATGCGCTATATCTCTACCGTGATCGGAATGCGCGGCAGCCCCGCCAGTAATCATTCGCGCTAAGTTTCTGGCCACGATTGTATCTTTGGAAGCGCCACAAATACCTGTCTGCGAACCTTCGCCAAAGGGATCAATCCTACAGGGGCCCATGTTGCAGATCTTGCAACATATACCCAGCTCGCCGAAACCACACTGCGGCTGCATGGCATCATATCTGTCCCAGGCGATCTTGATATTTTCTTCCTCGGCTTTTTTGATCATCTTCTGGCTGGCCGGATCCGCTGATCTCTCTATGTGTTTATCGCTCATCGGTCATCTCTCCTTACTATAATTTTTTCTTTTTGGTAGTTGAAGCCTCTATTTTAAATATATCCCTTAAGTTATCCTGCATCAATTCGCTGCGATAGTCGAATAAATAGCGTCTGATATCAGAAAGCCCTTCTTTGATATCCTTGCACCTTGAGGCAAATTCGTTCAATCCTTCATCGCATATCAAGTCTTTCTTTGTGCGCTGGGCAAGATCTCTTTGAAATTCCCCGACTTTTCTGTTTATATCTTCGCCCTTATTTTGGATGTAATTCTTTAGGTGACTGAATTTTACCACAGCCATCTCGTTTTCCTCGACCGCCTGGACGAATTGTGTCAGACCTTCCATTAAATTGTCGATATGCAGGTCTATTTCCCGGTCTACTTCCTGCTTGCTGAACTTTACCTCGCCCGGCTTTTGTCTGTGTAGCTTTAATTTCTCAGACCAACGGTCAAAGGAATGTGCTGCTTTGACAGTTACGGTGGAAAAACTGGAGACCGCGTGGTTTATCCTGCGAAAGGCATCGATCTTAAATTCCTTTTTCAGCTGCTGTTGTCTTTCTATCCTCTGGTCTTTCCTAGTCTTCTTTAAGTGGACCACGATAATGAATAAAGCCACTACCCAACCAAGAAGATTGGTAACACTCCATACCAGGTCCCTGCCCTCTAGAACTCCTTTATCGATCAAGCCATATATCCAACCCGCATAGAGCGCAATAACGGATACGGTCACAAGATAGCTAAAAACGATATAAAATCCCTTATTTTTTCCAAAAAAGCGCATTAAATTTATTTCTCTTTTTTTTACAATCCTGCCGCATCCAGGACCTGAGGGACATACTTGTCCCAGCCCAGAGGCATGATGTGCACCCCCTGACACAGGGGCTTTAATTCTTTAATCAGCCGGCCGGCTATCTCTATGGACTTTTTGGGTCGGTCTTCCTTAGATACAGACTTCATCTCGTCTATCAGATCTTGCGGGACATTTACGCCGGCCACATTTTCATTCATAAACTTGGCCATCCCCGCGGATTTTAAAAGGACTATCCCCGCAAGCACGGGCACTTTCAGATATGCGACTTCTTTCATAAAGCGGGCAAATTGTCCCGCATCATAGACCGCTTGGGTCTGAAAAAAACGTGCTCCCGCCTTTACCTTTTTTTCCATCTTGATAATCTGCGGCTCTAATGGATCGGCTGCCGGCGTGACCACCGCCCCCAGGAAAAAATCGGGCTTGCCATCAAGCTCATTACCCACTAAATCCTTACCTTGATTTAAGCTATCGGCGGCCTGGAGTAACTGTACCGAATCAAGGTCGTATACAGGCTTTGACTCCGGATGGTCGCCTAAGCTTGGATGGTCTCCTGTAAGACATAAGACGTTTTCCACTCCCAGGCCCCAGGCGCTCAAAAGATCTGATTGCAGGGCGATCCTGTTCCTGTCGCGAGTGACTACCTGAAATACAGGCTCGATCCCCCTCTTGGCAAGCAGGTGGCAGGTAGCCAAAGAACCGAACCTCATAACAGATGACTGGTTATCGGTCACATTAATTGCAGAGACTCTGTCTTTTAATTCTTCGGCCTCTTTGAGATGAGGTTCTATGTTGATACCCTTAGGTGGCCCTATTTCGGAAGTTATTACAAACTCACTCTTGGTCAATCTATCTTTGAGTACGCTCATCTATCCTGTCCTATCGTTCTTAAGCCCGCTAGAGACTTAAAGGTTGCTCTTTTTTCCTCTAGTTTCAGACTTCTGGGATTGCTTCTCTTGGCGTAGTTTTTGGGACTTTGGTATTGCCTGAACAAGTCAAGTTTTCCCAACTCTTTTAACCTATCGTAGATCAATTGCCAGCCACAGTCCTGTTCTTTATCTACTTCGCATTTTCCTTCTTTGGCGCCTCCGCAAGGGCCGTTTAGCAGGCCTTTTGAGCAGATAGTCACGGGACACAATCCACCTGTGGCCTCTACGATGCACTCTCCGCACAATGAGCAGTATTCAGTGATAAAATCATCGCTGACCGTCTCCCCTCCAAAGATGGTATCGCAGCCGGGATGGACTACCGCTCCCCCCGTAGCGTCTATCACTGTGTGGATCCCTTGCCCGCAGGCCAAAATTAGAAATGAGTCGGCCTTGGCGACCTCTTCTTTATGCTCCTCTAAAAGCAATTTTTTAGCCGCGGCGAGCTTACATAGAGAAGAACCGCTTGCTGTGGCGGCGTAACCGACAACCCGCACCCCTTCTTTTTCCAGGCGTGCTTTCATTTCTCTGGCTTGTTCTTCTCCGCCCGAACGGCATTTCTCGGCACAATTGCCGCAACCAACGACAAATACCTTCTCGTCTTTGCTTAAGGCATTGATGATCTCTTTTAATGGTTTTTGGATTGTGGCATGCATCTTACCCCCTCTTGGCTGGCATGCGTAAAAGACTGGAAGATAGATTTTAGCATTAATTTCGTTATAAGTCAAGGGGTGGTTTTAAGATAAAGTAAATAGGTTTTGACAATTCAAGTTGCGCCTGTTAGAATAATTTGACCAAACAAGACTCTATAATTTTGGAGGTAATATCGCATGCTAAAGAAAGAAATTCCTGTAATCTGGCTTCAGGGGGCTGGTTGCACCGGTTGCTCGATTTCGGTTTTAAATGCCGTAAGTCCAAAAATAAAGAATCTTTTGCTTGATGAGACCGTGCCGGGCAAACGCCTGTCCTTGCGTTTCCACGCCACGATAATGGCCGGTCAAGGGGAGCCGGTAATCGAAGTACTAAGTGATACGCAAAAGCAACAAAAAGGAAAATACGTCCTGGTAGTCGAAGGCGCCGTTCCTACGGCAAAAAAAGGCATCTACGCAAGCGTAGGAAAAAAAGGTAAGAAACACCTTACTATATTGGATACCGTTGTTGAATTGGGAAAAGACGCTTTGCTGACCATCGCCTTGGGTACCTGCGCTGCCTACGGAGGAATACCCGCAGCTCATCCCAATCCCACAAAATGTAAAGGCGTAAAAGACGTTTTTATAGAAAACAAAGTCAATACCCCGGTTATAAACATACCCGGATGCTCCGCCCATCCTGATTGGTTCATAGGCACAATCGCGGCGATACTTTTAGAGAGAACTTTAGAGCTTGATGATGTATTAAGGCCAAAGTTATTCTTCGGCAAATTGGTGCATGAAAATTGTCCGCGCCGGGCAGATTTCGACAAAGGTAAATTCGCTAAAAGTCCGGGAGAGGAAGGCTGCCTTTATCTTGTCGGCTGCAAGGGCCATTATACTTACGCCGACTGCCCTTTAAGGCAGTGGAACAGCGGGCTTAATTGGTGCGTTAAAGCCGGCTCACCGTGTATGGGATGCGTTGAACCCGGTTTTCCCGACTCCACCTCCCCTCTTTATGAAAAGATAAAACCGGAGGACATCGAAAAATGCATAAGTACAAATACACGACCATAGATCCGATTACCAGAATCGAAGGACATTTGGGGATAGAGGTCTTAATCGACAACGGCATCGCCAAAGAGGCCCATGCCTCAGGGACATTATTTCGCGGTTTCGAGATTATATTGCAAGGAAGGGATCCGCGGGACGCTTCACGCCTGACCCAACGCGTCTGCGGGGTATGCCCTACCGCCCATGCAACGGCCTCGGCGCTCTGTCTTGATGATGCCTTCGGCATCACCGATAAAATACCCGAAAACGCTAACTTCATCCGCAGCCTGATCTTCGGCTGTAATCTTTTGCAGTCGCATATACTGCACTTTTATCATCTCGCTGCCCTGGACTACGTAGATGCCACCAAGGCAACCGGTGAGATACATCCCTTCACCCCGCGCTACCAGGGCGATTATCGGCTCAGCGAGGATATAAACAACCAAGCGCTAAAACACTACATAATGGCCCTGGATATAAGGCGAAAAGTCCATGAAATGCTTACCATTTTCGGCGGAAAAATGCCGCATAATGTGGGGATCATCGCCGGAGGGGTCACCGAGAGGCCGACAGAAGATAAAATCGCCAATTTTTTGGCCCGGCTCAAGGAAATAATAGATTTTATAGACAACATATATATAGCGGATGTATTGGCCGTTGCCAGGGCCTATGGGGATTATTTCCAGATCGGCAAAGGCTGCGGCAATTTTTTGGCCTACGGAGGGTTCGCCACTGCCGGGGGTAAGCTTTTTAAATCAGGGATAACTTCCGATGGCCAAAAGGCCGATTCTTTTAAACAGCAAAACATAACCGAGGATGTAAAACACTCCTGGTATAGAGATGAATCCTCCGGCAAAAACCCGAAGCAGGGAGAGACTAAAACCCATCCGGAAAAAGAAACAGGATATTCATTTATCAAGGCTCCGCGCTATGAAGGCAGAGTATATGAATTGGGACCTTTGGCCAGGACAGTGGTCAGTTTTGCTCAAGACGATGGCAAAACGAAAAAAATGCTCCAGCCCATATTATCCGAATTCAAGGTTGGCGTGGAAAGTCTCTTTTCCGTCCTTGGCCGCCACGCAGCCCGAGCCCTAGAATGCAAGCTTATATCTGAGAACATGCTGCAATGGCTAAACGGCCTTGAGCCCGACGGACCCATATCCTGTGAATACGAGATCCCTCAAGAAGCCCAAGGTTCCGGCCTAAGCGAAGCCCCCCGAGGCAGCCTGGGCCATTGGATATCCATTAAAGATAAAAAAATCCAGCGCTATCAGATCATCACGCCTACCGCCTGGAATGGTTCGCCCAAAGATGACAAGGATCAGAGCGGCCCCATAGAACAGGCTATAATAGGCACTAAAATAAAAGATGAAAAGAATCCCTTTGAGGTAGTAAGGATTATCCGTTCATTTGACCCTTGTCTGGCATGTGCAGTACACCTTATAAACGCAAAAGGAAAAAGGCTTGGAGAATTCGAGGTCGTCTAAAAAAATCTCTGTCTTGGGGCTAGGCAATATACTCCTAAAAGATGAAGGCTTTGGCATACATCTGATCAGGCGATTACAAAGGCTATCGCTGCCTGATCATATAGAGCTCATAGATGGAGGCACTTGCGGACTGGATGCCTTAGCTCTTTTCGCTGGCTCTGATAAATTAATCATACTTGACGCGATCGCACATTATGGCAAGCCTGCGACAATATACCGCATTTCGGCCGAAGACCTACTTGACGATCCCCTAACCGCTGTGTTATCGCTGCATCAAGTCGGCGCCCTGGAGACAATCAGCATAGCAAAAAAAACTGGTAAACTCCCCCCCAAAACTGTTATAATCGGTATTGAACCTAAGCAGATAACCTGGGGCCTGGACTTAAGCAAAGAAATAGCGCAAAAAGTACCGCAGGTCATAGATATGGTACTAAAGGAAATCGGAATTTTGCAGAAAGTAAAAGAATAGCAATGATACTGACAGAAAAAAAGCCCTTAGAAGAGATCTTAAGTTTCATGCAGCAGGATGAAAACATATTCTTGCTTGCCTGCGGCGGTTGTCCCGAATCCGCCGAAATAGGCGGAGAAGCTGCAGTTCTGGAAATGAAAGAAGGGCTGGAGAAGGCCGGTAAAACGATCACCGGCTATCTTATAGTCGACTTTCTCTGCAATAAAGTATTGGCAACGATGAGGATCATCCGCCATAAAGAAAAAATAGCCCAGGCAGACGCTATTTTGGTATTATCCTGCGGTATAGGCGTGCAGGCTGTGTCTTCGATAATGAAAAAAATGGTCTATCCCGCCCTCAATACCATATCGATGGGCGGCTTTCAAGGCCTCTGGCCGGGACAGGAACGCTGCGAACAATGCGGTGAGTGCATCTTAAACTTGACCGGCGGCATATGTCCGATCACTTTTTGCAGCAAGACCCTGCTTAATGGGCCCTGTGGCGGAGCCAAAGACGGAAAATGCGAGATCGACAAGGAAAAAGACTGCGGTTGGCATCTGATCTATGAAAGGTTAAAAAAGGTCGGCAGGCTGGATAAGTTAAAGGAATTCAAAAAAGCCAGAAATTTTAAAAAGATGGAACCTAACTCTGAGGTACGCAAAAAGAGGTTTTTCGATATCGAACAGTAACCCTTCGCAAATCATCCCGCCTTCTGCAATTTTGCACACTCAAGAGTGTTTTTAATCAGCATAGTCACTGTCAAAGGGCCCACCCCTCCGGGGACCGGGGAAATATAAGAGCAGATCTCCTTGGCCGCCTCGAATTCTACGTCACCTACGGTCTTTTTCTTCGGTTTTCCCTTTTCATTTAAGACGGGTTTTCCCTTTTCATCGAGCATAGGCACGCGGTTTATTCCTATATCGATCACGATGGCCCCCTCTTTAATCATGTCCGCCTTTATCAACCCGGCCTTGCCCACTGCCACAAATAAAATATCGGCTCTCTTGGTGTGAAATTTTAAATCGCGTGTGGCAATATGACAGACTGTAGGCGTAGCTGATTCTAGTTGCGAAGCTAACAAAAGTAAGGCCAGCGGTTTTCCCACAATCTCGCTATGGCCGACCACGATTACTTCCTTGCCTTTTAAATTAACTCCGCTGGACTTCAAAAGCTCGATTGCTCCCAACGCCGTAGGAGGAGCAAGCCTAGGATTGCCGTAGACCAGCATCCCCATGTTGACCGGATGTAATCCTTCGACGTCTTTGTGGGGAGCGATTTCGATCTGTATGGCCCGGGCATCGAGGTGGGCCGGGAGAGGCATCTGCAAGATAATGCCCGTTATCCTCTTATCCTTATTTAATTCTTCTATGGCGTAACTTAGATCTTCTAAAGATATATCAGCGGGAAACTCTTTTAACTCATAGGTAAGGCCCATTTCTTCGCATGACTTTTTCTGTTGTTTTATATATACTCTTGAGGCCGGATTCTCACCCACCTGCACGGCCACCAAGTGCGGGGCGCCCAACTGAGCGATCTCCTTTTTTAATCCTTCTTTGATCTTTACCGCTAATGTTTCGCCGTCTAAAAGTCGTGCCCCCATCGCCATCCCCTTCTATTGACTTATTTTAATCTTTCCTTTTAACACAGGCCAAAGTTCGCCCCGGACCGCACCGACTTCTTCTTCTAAAGGATCCAACGCCTTTCTGACCTTTACGATAAATTCTTTGTCTTTGATGCCGTTTAGGTTTATCTCGACGTTCAACAGCGCAGATTGAAATGCGGAATGCAAAAGCACAAGCGCCACACCGACATCGCTGATCAAGTTGATATTGCCCTTCTCAGCCAAAAGCGGACAGAGTTTAACAGCCTGATGAGAGCATTTGCATACCTCAAACGGCGCGGTCAATGCTTCCTTGAGCGCCTTTTCGATTTGGGCACTGCGCTTTCGCTTATCCTCATCACTCTCTTTGGGGAGTTTATAGGCGGAGGCGACCTTTTTATATACGGCTACATCTTTATCGACAAGCAAAAGTAGTTGCTGCCTTAGATCTTCTGACTCGGCCAAGGCAGCCTTCACTTGCGCCTCATAGGCCTTATATTTTTCCTTGCCCAGGGTAAAATTAGCTACCATGCTTAAAAGGCTTACTCCCAAGGCCGCCGAACAAGCAGCGGCACTTCCTCCCCCGGGAGCCGGCTTTTTGCCGGCCAAATCATCCAAATAACCTTTAAGCTGGCCTTGATACATTTTATTTCCTTTAGCTAAATTGTTTCCGCACATCGGGACGATGCAGGAAATATACTATCGCGAAATCTAGCACCACGCTTACGGGGATGAGAAAAAAATTGCGGATGTACATCGGTTGTATACCATAATTATTGAATATCGCCTTGCCCACGATTAAATGCGGTATATCGATCACGGCGATAAAGATTACCAGGCTACGCCCAAACTCCTTTAATTTCAGAAGTTCAAAAGACCCCACCACAAAACCGACCAAGATCACCGTCGAGATCAACCATACTAATTGCAGCGGCGCATAATAAAGGTCGAATAAAGTGCGCGTGAATTTGCGGACAGGAAAGAATCCCTGTGCTAAAATCAATGTATTCCAGGTCACCAGCCAAGAACCGACGACAAAAGTACCACGGGAACTTTTTCTCTGCATCAGAATAACCCCACTACGTTTCCTTTTTTATCTATGTCGATCTTCTCTCCCGCCGGATGCGTGGGCAAGCCCGGCATCGTGCGCATTGTGCCGCACAAGGGATATAAAAATCCCGCTCCCACAGAGGCGCGTACACCGCGTATGGGCAGGGTAAAGCCTTCTGGCCTGCCTTTTAATTTCGGATCATGGGAAAGTGAAAGATGGGTCTTGGCCATACAAAGCGGCAGCTTATCATAGCCAAGCTTATTAAATAAATCGATGTCTTTATCGGCGGCCGGGGCATATTCTACGCTCGAGGCGCCATAGATTTTTGTGGCGATGGTCTCGATCTTTTTCTTGATCGGCCAATCTAAAGGATAGAGAAAGCGAAAATTCGATTTTTTATTACAGGCTCGCACGACCGCCTTGGCTAATTGCTCTCCCCCTTTTGAGCCCTTAGCCCAGACTTCGCTCAAAATCGCATCTTCCGCTCCAGCGGCAATGGCCTTTTTACGGACTAACTCGATCTCTTTTTTAGTATCCGCGGTAAATCTATTAATCGCCACGACAACGGGTACGCCGAATAACTTCATATTCTCAATATGCTTTTCTAAATTGGCGCACCCCTGTTCTAAAGCTTCTAAGTTTTCCTTAAGCAGCTCTGGATCAAGCGGTTTTCCGGCCACCACGCTGAACCTTCCCGAATGCATCTTTAAGGCCCGGACTGTACAAACCATGACCACGCAATTAGGCTTTAACCCGCTCATCCTCGATTTGATATTGAAGAATTTCTCCGCCCCGCAATCGGCACCGAATCCGGATTCGGTGACTACGTATTCGGAAAGCTTAAGCGCTATCTTATCGGCAATGATAGAGCTGTTTCCATGGGCGATATTTGCAAAGGGACCGGCATGCACAAAACAAGGTGTGTTATCCAACGTCTGCAGAAGGTTGGGCTTAATCGCATCTTTGAGCAATACCGTCATCGCCCCGGCCACTTTAATATCTTCTGCGGTAACCGGCTTTCCGTCCTTAGTTGTAGCTAATATTATACTGCCGATGCGCCTGCGCAGGTCTTTAAGGCTGGTGGTTAGGGCAAGTATCGCCATTACCTCGCTGGCTACGGTGATATCAAAGCCGGCATCCCGTTCAAAACCATCCTGCGGCCCGCCTAAACCAATCTTGATATTGCGTAAAAACCTGTCTGAAACATCGACGACTCTTCTCCACATGATCGAATCGGGGTCGATATTCAACGGATTTCCTTTTAATACCGAGTTATCCAAAAATGCCGCGCAAAGATTATGGGCTAAGCCGACCGCGTGCACATCGCCGGTCAAGTGCAGGTTAAAATCCTCCATGGGCACGACTTGGGAATAACCGCCTCCGGCAGCGCCGCCTTTTATGCCGAATACCGGGCCTAAGGAAGGCTGACGGATGCAGACTGTGGTGCGCTTGCCGATCCTGTTTAAGGACATCGCCAGGCCAATAGTATTCACGGTCTTTCCTTCGCCCAAAGGTGTAGGCGTAATCGCGGTCACATCGATATATTTACCGTCCTTTTTATTTTTCAGGCGCTCCATTACCGACAGCGATACTTTAGCTTTATAATTTCCGTAGAGCTCAAGTTCTTTTTCCTTGATACCGATCTTCTTGGCCACTTCTTTGATGGGCTTTAATTTTGCTACCCGGGCTATATCTATATCGGCGGGTACTTTTTTCATGCTTTAAGCTCCTTTTTTATTTCTCCGCTAATCTTTTGTAATTTTTGCAGATGTTTTTCGCAATCTTCCGGTTTATAAAGCGGTGAGCCCATCCCACAGGGTAGGGTAATCAAATCGCCTTCTTGAAAATCCTTGATATCCTCTATTTTTTCTATGCCCCAGGCGATTTTTTTTCCGCTGCGGTATTTTGAATATTTAGTCAGGTCGAATTTCGAGGCGTCAAAACTGACGATCTGTATGTTTGCGGAAAACATTATATCCCAGTCCATGTTGCCGCAAGTATGGATACCGCTGATCACGTCAAAGGTGGAAAACAAGGCCTCCCAGATCTCCTGGTAGTTGATGCCCGACTGCCCTAGGGCTGGCTCATCCAAAAAAAGTATTGTTTCTTTGGCCTGGAGGCCGTCCATGATCGCGGTGATATGCTCACAGGCCCTCTGTACTGCCTGGTCTTCTTTATATCCGCTGAGCATAAGCGTGGAGGGCCCTACACATTGAATCTTCACTGTCTCGAATTTGTGCTTTTTGAATTCCTGCAGACAGCTCATCTTTCCGGGATGCTTTATATATTCCAGCATCGCGTCTCCCCTCTTGGGAAGCTCAGGCAGAAATGGTATATCGTGCTTGAGACTGTAGGCTACAGCCTCACCCACATCTTCCAAAGGCAACGAACCGATTTGAGTTATTATCTTCCTAAGCATGCTTGCTAAACCTCAGCCTTAACGAAACTGTCCCCGAAGGGGACTGTCCCAAGTAGCACCAATAAGCGGTGCCAGTGTTAGTTTTGCCAAAAAGCGTCTATTTTATGAGAGCCAGCGTCTCGGCTCTGGTTTTGGAATTAGTCCTAAAAATGCCTCTTACGGCGCTTGTGACTGTGATAGAACCTGGTTTTTTTACTCCCCGCATAGTCATACAAAGATGATTTGCCTCGATGACCACCATTACTCCTTTGGGCTTTAGCTTCTTCATGATCACATCGGCAATCTGCGTAGTAAGCCGCTCCTGGACTTGCAGGCGCTTGGAAAATATATCTACGACCCGGGCCAGTTTACTCAATCCCGTGACCCTGTTACCCTGAGGCAAGTAAGCGACATGAGCCTTGCCGATAAAGGGCAAAAGATGATGTTCGCAGATACTGTAAAGCGGGATATCCTTGACCAAGACTACTTCATCATGTCCTTCGGATAATAATACTTCCAATTCCTTACTGGGGTCCTGGCCAATTCCGCTTAAGATCTCTTCATACATATCGGCCACCCTTTCAGGAGTGCCTAAAAGATCGGCCCGGCTGGGGTCCTCCCCCACCGCTTCCAAGATCATCTTCATCGCCTTAATAATCTTCTTTTTATCCATTCGTTTTCCGTCCGCGCCAGTCAGTCTCAGTGTTTAAAGTGTCTTATGCCCGTAAAGACCATGGCAATGCCATATTTATTGCAGGCATCGATGATCTTTTCATCCGCGATCGAGCCACCGGGCTGGATGATCGCCTTGATTCCCGCTTTATGTGCCTGTTCAATCGCGTCCGGTTTTGGAAAAAAGGCATCACTGGCTAAACAGGAATCCTTTGTCCTTTCCCCGGCTTTTCTGCAGGCAATAATCGTAGAATCGACACGGGACATCTGTCCTGCGCCTATACCTACGGTCTTTGTCCCTTGGGCCAAGACGATGGCATTACTTTTTACGTGCTTTACTATCTTCCAGGCAAACAGCAGTGATTGAATCTGTTCTTTTGTCGGCTGGACCTTAGTGGCTGCCTTCAGGTCGGCCTGGGTTACTATTTTTAAATCCATATCCTGGACTAAAAGGCCAGCGACGACTTTTTTGTAATCCATCTCCCTCTCGCTGGTCTTTCTGAAATCGGGAACCTCCAAAAGACGCAGATTCTTCTTCTTGGCAAAAATATCTTTTGCCTCTGCGTTAAAAGAAGGCGCAATGATGCATTCTACGAAATCCGCCTCTTCCATTATCACTTCGGCAAGCCTCATATCCACATTGCCGTTAAAACCGACGATGCTGCCAAAGGCGCTTAGGCGGTCGCAATCTAAAGCATTCAAATAGGCGTCCTCTAAAGAGCTGGCGGTTGCCGCTCCGCAAGGGTTGGTATGTTTGATGACGCTGGCTCCGGGCTGGTCAAACTCCTTGACTATCTCGATGGCCGCGTTTAAGTCGATTATATTATTAAAGGAAAGCTCCTTTCCTTGCAGTTGCCGGGCATTGCTGATTCCGGCTTCGCTAGCCGAAGCATCACGATAAAAGGCAGCCTTCTGATGCGGGTTCTCACCATAGCGCAGGTCCTGGACTTTTACGAAAGAAAGGTTAAGTTTTTCCTCACCTCTCATCTTTGAGGTATCACATAAGAATTTATATATGGCGGCGTCATATTCAGCCGTACGGCGGAATACCTCTACCGCCAAGTGTCTCAATGTCGGTTCGCTGAGAAAACCTTTCTTCTCCTTGAGTTCCTTTATGATATCGGCATATGTGGAGGGGTTTGTGATTACGGCTACGGATCTATGGTTTTTCGCCGCGCTGCGCAGCATCGAAGGTCCTCCTATGTCTATATTTTCTATGGCCTCTTCCAAGGTCACATCCTCCCGGGCAACGGTCTTCTCAAAAGGATATAGATTGACCACCACCATGTCGATCATTGAGATATTATGCGCCTTGGCCTGCTCCATATGGGCCAGGTCGTCCCTGACCGCCAAGAGCCCGCCATGGATCTTAGGATGTAAGGTCTTTACCCGACCGTTCATCATCTCCGGAAAACCCGTATATTCAGAGACATCCTTGACCGCTATCCCTAAGTCTTTGATCCTTTTGGCGGTACCGCCGGTGGATAATATTTCCACACCGAATTCATTCAATGTCTTGGCTAACTCTTCTATCCCAGTCTTATCGGATACACTGATTAATGCCCTTTTTACCTTTAACATCTTTTAAAACCTCCTTCTAAATAAAATAGGCCTGTAAAAAACCCAGGCCTACGATTTTTTTTGTTTGCCTCACCATGGTTATTTCCATGCAACCAGAGGTCATCATATTTACTTAAAGTGTTTTTATTATATAGTTGAAACTGATTAAAAGCAAGCGAAAAATTACATATGGAGCTTATTTCTTGTCTTTAGCCTGTAGTCGATCTTCCTCAAAAAGCTCATATAGTCGACGATCAGCTTGCCGTTTAGGTGGTCCAATTCATGCAAAATCACCCTGGCCAAAAGCCCTTTGGCCTTTATCTCCACGGGTCTGTTTTTCTCGTTCAACCCCTTTATGATCACTTCGCTGGGCCTTGAAACATCAACGATGGCATCGGGAACGCTTAAGCAGCCTTCTCCCATGGATTCCTTGGCTTTACCCAATTTTATAATCTCGGGATTGGCAATCTTGATCGGGCCTTCCCCTATATCTATTACGATGATCCTTTTGTTTATTCCCACCTGCGGGGCAGCCAGGCCTATCCCCTGCGAGCTGCGCATCGTGGTAAGCATATCCTCAAAAAGCCGGATCTCTTTGTCCATGATCTCAGCCACAGCCTGGCATTCCTGGCGCAGGATACTATCCGGGTATTTTCTTATCTGCATAGTGCCCATCTTCGTTCTACTGTTTTCCAGTCTTAACGGGAAGTCGATTTCTCTTTTTTCTTCAGCTTTTCCAAGCATTCGTTGTAAAAGTTGCACCTGGGGCAGCAGACATTTTCTTCCTTGCGCTCTCCGCGATACCACTTAGTATCGCAGGTCCAGTAGATCTGGCATCTTTCACAACAATGCATCTGTAAGTTTTTACCTTTCATCCTTCGACTCCTTTCAGTCGCTCAGGATGCCCCCGAGCAAAGTCGAATGGGTCATCTTCAGGCCCTCTTTATCCTTCTGCCTCTCAGCCAAAAGTCATTTTGGCCGGCTCTTAACGCGGGCGAAGGGACTTTATTACATCAAGTACTCCCTGATGCACAATTCCGTTTGAGGCGATATACCCCCGTGTATGTATATTCCAAGGTCTGCCGGAAAAATCAGTAGCCTTGCCTTGGGCTTCTTCGACTAAGAGAAGCCCGGCGGCGAAATCCCAGACCTTATCGCAGAATTCTATTTCCATCTCCGCTTTGCCTTCGGCTACATAGGTAAGACTGCGTACCGTTGAACCGAACATGCGCACGTTAAACACCTTGTCTGTAAGCCGGCCTAATCCTTTAAGCATCTTGTTCTTGTGCATACGTATACTGCTATCATAGATCATGGTCGCTTCTTCCATCTTCTTTTTGGAGACACTGATCTTCCTGCCGTTGCGGTAAGCACCTTTACCCCGCTGGGCAATATACAGTTCATCCGACCAGGGCATATTAATTATACCTAAAAGTACTTCTCCCTTAAATTCCAAGGCCACTGACGTTCCAAAGATCTCGATATTATGGATGAAATTATGAGTACCGTCAATAGGATCGATGATCCAGCGAAACCCCGAGCGCGTAGGGGCATCGGGACTTTCTTCGGAAACAATGCCGTCTTGAGGAAAGTGTTTTTTAATCAAGCTGATGATTGTCTTCTCCACCTGCTTATCGATATTAGTGACCAGGTCTCTATCGCCCTTGCTGGTCACAGTGACCTTGCGGCCGAAACTGCTTATTAAGATCCCGCCCACCTGTTTACAGGCCTTGACCGCTACGTTTTTTCTCGCTTCGATTTCTTTATTCATATTTCCTTTTTGGCGCATTGCCGTGGCCCAAAGATCTTGCTTCCTATCCTGACAAGATTGGCCCCTTCCTCTATGGCCACTTTATAAGAATTGGTCATGCCCATAGAAAGATATTTCATCTCTACGTTCTCCGCCCTTAAGGCCTTGAGCCGCTCGAATAATTCTCTTGTCAGCCTAAAATAGGGCCGGGCTTCTTCGGGGTCTCCGGCAAAAGGCCCCATAGTCATCAGACCCATTACTTTGATGTTCTTTAAAACCGCTATCTTCCTGACCAGCTCTTGCGCTTCCTGCGCCGATACTCCCGACTTCTGCGCTTCTTTGCCGCTGTTTATTTCTATTAAAACTGGGATAGTCTTACCTTCTTGCGCGGCAAATCTATCGATCTCTACAGCCAACTGTTCCGAATCGACCGTCTCGATCATATCAAAGATCTTTACTGCCTTCTTGACTTTATTCTTTTGCAGGTGGCCGATAAAATGCCACTCTACCTTATCGCCCACTTGCGCGAATATCTTCTGGGCTTCCTGGACATAGTTCTCGCCGATGATCCTGGCGCCAGCGGCTATCGCCTCCCGGATTTCTTCCGCGCTTCTGGCCTTAGCCGCAATCACCAGCCCGACTCCTGAGGGAAGCTCCCGCAATATCTGCTCAACATTTTCTCTGATCATATTGCCTTTTTCGGTTTAAGCTTTAGGTCCATCTCACCGGAATGCTTCAAATTATGCGTAAGACCGCGATCAACATATTAATGCCTAAATACATCAATATCAACCCGCAGATCCTGCTGAACATCATATATACCGCAGGTCTATCTTTTAAGATCTGCGGCAATCCTGCGGCCAATGGCCCTATTAACATCAATGGAGAGACCAGAGTCCCTATTCCAAAGACCAATCCGAAAAGCGCCCCCTGACTTAAGCTTTGCGCGTTAAAAGTGATATATAAGAGTACGCCAAACAACGGCACACAAGGTGCCGAGCCGATCAAAAAGCCCAAAACCGCCATCTGCCATAGGCCATTGCCGGAATTAAATTTTTTAAGAAAAGCGGCGCAAAAATTGAAATGTGGCGCCCTGCCGATGATAATCATCAGGCCCAAAAAAACTATAAAGACACTGGTGCAAAGCTGAATAATCAGAGATTCTTGTGTCTGATAAAACCTTTTTATTAGATATTGGCCTATACTTACGCTGATTACGCTTAATATTATGTAAGGGATGATCCTGGCCAGCGAAAAGACTACTGTTGCCTTTAAGCCACCCAGCCATCCTTTTTGAGTCCCCGCTATATACGGTAACAATACCGGGGCGCAAAAAGAAAGACACGGCCCCCAACTTAAAGCCACCCCGGTTATAAAAAGATCAAAATATATTTTCAACTATACCGCTTCTACCTTTTTTACCCCCGGAACCTTGGCCTTGATCGCGCCTTCCACTACCTGGGTTATAGTGGCCTGGGCCGAAGGACAGCCGCAACATCCGCCCACAAGACGTACTTTAGCCACCCCCTCGTCGGTCACTTCGACTAACTCGACGCCTCCTCCATGCATAGAAAGCATCGGGTTTACTTCCTCGGTCAATACTTTTTCAATCGCCTCGCGCATTTTCACTCCTATTCTTTTTTAGTCTTTGTGCCTGCTCCTGTGGGGATTCACGTGCACCATCACATTGCTAATGCTCTTTTGGCTCCTGAGCAACTTCTTCCTCACCTGCGCAGCGATATTATGCCCTTCGCTGACTGTAATGCTGCTGTCCACAGATATCTCTAAATCAACCGTAAAAGATGAACCTCTGCGATGCACTTTAACGTCATCTATCTTTTTTACCCCTTCCACCTCTCTGGCATAAACGCAGATATTCTCGATAAATTCTATCTGAGGCCGCTCATCCATAATAATACCTACGTTGGTGCGCATCAACTCGATGCCTATTTTTACAATAAGCATGGCTACTACTATTCCCGCTAAGGGATCGAGCAGAAGAAAAGATGCTTTAGCGCCCAAAATACCGAAAAAGGCCGCCACTGAAGAAAGCGCATCCGAACGGTGATGCCAGGCATCGGCAATGATCGCAGGATTGTTGTTCACCTGCCCTACTTTTATGGAATAGCGAAAAAGCGCTTCTTTGACCACGATCGAAACCACTGCCGCGGACAAGGCCAAGTTTAACGGCACCTTAAAATCACCTTTGATGATTGCAAGCAAGGCCTCTATCCCAGCAAAAGCGCCGATCCCCAGGATTATTAGAGAAACGACACTCGCAGCGATTGTCTCGGCATTCCCGTGGCCGTAGGGATGATCTTCATCCGGAGGCATAGCCCCGATATGCACTCCTACATAAACCACGACCGAGGTCAAAATATCAGAGAGCGAATGAAAGGCATCGGCAATCATCGCCTGGCTTAAGCCAAATATCCCCGCCAGGAACTTAAAGCCGGTTAACAGTATGTTAACTAAGATGCTTATCTGTATGCAAGTTTTGGGGTTATAAAGATCTTTATCTTTCTTGCGCAAAGTGCACTTAGTCCTTAATAGTTTCCCTAGATTGTGACGATTTTGCCTCAGGTAGAAAGGGCCTATATTATAGTACAATCATGATTTTAAGTCAAGAGGCTTAAAGAAACAAAAATGACGGTAGGCCTGTCAAGGTCTTTGTCCTAAAAAAGGTCTGCTAAGTCCTGGGGGGTGGAATTTTCTTTTACCAGAGCGCCTTTGTCCAGAAAAATATAGCGCGAACACAAAGCGGTTACGAGCTCCAGATCGTGAGAGGCGATTATTTTTGTCTTATTTATCCCTTTAAGCAAAGCGATAAGCTCTTTTCGCCCCTTGGGGTCTAAATTACTGCTTGGTTCATCCAAAACCAAGATATCCGGTCTCATTGATAACACGCTGGCTATAGATACACGCTTCTTCTCGCCAAAACTTAAATGATGGGAAGTCCTCTCAATGGCATCGGACATACCCACCTGCGCCAATGCCTGTTTTACGAAAGCATCTACTTCTTTCTTGGGCAACATCATGTTTATCGGACCAAAGGCGACGTCATCGAATACCGTGGGCATAAAGAGCTGATTGTCAGGATCTTGAAACACGAGCCCTATCCTGCTTCTCACCAAAGGCAAAGTAGAGTCCTGAATTTCGGTGCCCATTACTTTTATCTTACCGCTTCCGCGCAAAATACCGTTTAAGTGCAAAAGCAGGGTAGATTTACCGGCTCCGTTAGGCCCGATAATCCCTACCGATTCTCCTTTTAAGACATCCAGGTTTATATCGCGCAAGGCCTGGGTACCATCGGGATAAGAATAATGCAAATCTCTGATTTCGATCGCCTTGTTATTTGCCGACATTATATACCTATTAGCCTGATACCGGTTAAGACACCGGCAATTATCACAATAAAGTAAAGATCGCTTCTTTTTATCTGAAAATTGCTGATTGTATGTACCTCTCCGGTAAAACCTCGGGAGCACATCGCCAGATATATCTTCTCTCCTCTTTCGTAGGCCCGGATAAATAAGACTCCCAACATATGCGCCAGTGCTTTAATATGTACGTGCTTAGGCCCGCCTACAGACCTGGATTCTTTGGCCTGCCTCATCTTCATCAGTTCATCCTCAAAGACAAAAATATAACGGTACATAAAGGAGAGTATCATCGTAAATATCCTGGGGACCTTTAATCTTTCCATGGCCTTTAAAAAATCGCTAAACCTTGTGCTGGTCATGAGCACTATCATGCTCAAAACGCACAAATATGACTTTATCATCACGTTCCAGAAGACCATCAGCCCGCTATATGTCACAGTCAACCGCAATGAGCCCAATGAATATCCTCCGGCTATCTCCCCTTCTTTAAGGAAGGGGATAAAAGCCGTCACCATCAATACAAAGGGAATGACCACCAGAGAACGTTTAAAGATAAACCCCACTGGGATCTTGGACAAGACGATCAAGGCCGCTATCAGGCTGAAAAAAAGGACAAAAGATAAAAAAGCTTGCGCAGGGGTAAGGATTATCGAAAGGATAAGCGCAAAGACGCCCAATATCTTCACCCGCGGGTCTATACGGTGGACATAACTGTCGATGCCGCTATATTTATCGATGAAGAAGTGTCTCATGTGTTCTTTCGTCTGAGCAAAGCCGCTAACCCTAAGCCTAGGCCGAAAGTGACCAATGTCCCTGATATCCCCGCTAAAGACGTAGCTATGCCTTCGTTCTCTATACCTGGCCAGGCATAATCAGGAACGGGAGACGATACTAAAGGCTGGACTTCGCCTTTTTGCAAAAAGCCTTTATCTTCGGCTACCTTCTCCAGGCCATCGGGCCAAGGGCTGGCAAATGGTGAAAATACGACCGCTAAGATCACGGCTATAAACAAGCCGACTATTATTTCATTTCTGCTCATCTCTATTCCTCCTTAAAGAGCGTATATCAAATCCCTTCTTACTTTTAACACAAAGCCCACTACTAAGCAAGAAATAATTGCCTCTCCTATGCCTATTAACGCGTGCACAGCGGCCATGGCCGGAAGAGCGACATTAAGCGGAGAAGTCCCCGAAATAGCCAGCTCGAAAGCACAGACAACAGAGGCCAAGATTACCGAAAGCCAGGCAGCGACTGCCGTGCCGATAATAACACCTTTGTCTTTAGCGATC
>JAFGHF010000001.1 GCA_016939375.1 Candidatus Omnitrophota bacterium
GCCGTTGTGGTCATAGAATATTCGGATTGTAAATTTGAACCTTTTGACGATGCGACAACGCACTTTACCCTCTACGAAGGCGAAAGTGTTATCACGGGAACGCAAAAGGGAGAGTGGATAAAAATCAAGCGTTTGGACGGCAAACAGGGCTGGATAAAACAAAGAGATATAGAATTTCTATAATCAGACTATTTCCCGGTTAAATAATAACTCAACCTTATAAATTTTGTATATTTTCTCGCTGCCTCTGCGCGCATTTTTTCCTTTTCTAAATCCTTTTGCGCTTCTTCGAACTCAGGTATCTCGTCGATGATCTTCTGAGCGTATTTTTCTCTTTCCTCTTCGCTCATAAAAGAATCCCTGATGGCGTTAAGTTCTCCGGAATCGAGAAAAAATCCGCCACAACCATAGCATTCGTCCACATTCACTTCCTTGGAAGACTGATATTTGTGGATATACATAGGGATATTGCACTTGGGGCAATTGATTTGCCCGCGCTTTTCGTCGTTTACGCGGGGAAAATCAAGAGCTTCTTTCAGAGCTTTTCCAAAACCTTCTTGTTTTTCGTCAAGCTTAGCCAGCTCACACCAATCAAACCAGATGCCTTTGCACCCGTTTTTACATACGTCGACTTTGACCCCACCGAAGTTTTCCACAAACATTTCTTTTTTACAAGCCGGGCATTTCATCTTTGCCTCCTTTTTGTTAGATGTTATTTTATGTCATTTTTAGCACAAAAGCAACTACATTTTCTCTATTTTACGCGACCAAGATAAAAATCTTGCTATAATAGCCGATTAATATTAGAATGTTTATGACAGTAAACCCTAAATACCAGGAGGTGGAGATGCCAAATCTTTTTTTAAGCCCTTTAGAAATATCAAAGAGCTTGAGTAAGATAGGGGAGAAAAAGGCGACTGCTTCGCTATTTGAACTATTTATTTTTGGGATTTTAGCAGGAATTTATATAGCCTTTGGCGCCAATTGCGCTACGGTGATTTTAAGCGGGGGGACGTTAGACCCGGGCTTTGCCAAATTTCTGGCCGGGACCGTCTTTAGCGTGGGGTTGATGTTGGTGCTTATCCCCGGTTCGGAGCTTTTTACGGGCAACATCTTAATGACGATAGGCTTTATATATCATCGCTATTCTTTTCTTAAGATGCTTAGGAATTGGCTGATCGTCTATTTGGGCAACTTATGCGGCGCCTTGATCATAGCCTGGCTTGTGAACAGCTCAGGGCTTTTGGTCCATTTGGGTGAGGTGACAGCAGTGGGTGCCACAGCGATCAAGATTTCTCAGACAAAGCTACAATTGGTCTTTTCGGAGGCATTATCCAGGGGTATCCTGTGCAATATGCTTGTTTGTCTTGCAGTAATAATGAGTATTGCCTCCAGGACGGTCACAGGAAAGATACTAGGTATTTATTTTCCGATCATGACTTTTGTCGCTTCCGGCTACGAGCACTCTGTGGCAAACATGTATTTTTTGCCAATAGGTTTAATGGCCAGCGGTAATTTCAGCAGAGAATTTTTGACTATTTTCAATAACCTTATTCCGGTCACTATTGGGAACATAATAGGCGGGTTGCTGATTGTTTTGTTGCACCCAAAGGTCGAGGAAAAAATAGCCCGTTCTATTATTAGAAAAAATGCCCGTATCTAAAGAGAAAAAAGAAGCCTTGCGGCGAAAGATGCAAAGCTTAGGTATCCGCCAGCAGGATATACAGGAGAGGTTTATCCGCTCAAGCGGCAAGGGAGGGCAAAAAGTAAATAAGACCTCGACTTGCGTTTATTTGCGGCATCTACCCTCGGGCATAGAAGTGAAGTGCCAGATAGAACGTTCTCAAGCCCTGAACCGTTTTTTAGCCAGAAGGATTTTGGTGAACAAGATCGAGGCGCATATATTAGGGAGGCTTTCAGCGGAGCGCAAGCGCATAGAGAAAATAAGAAGACAGAAAAGAAAACGCTCAAAAAGAGCCAAAGAGAAGATGTTAAGGCTTAAGAAAGAGAGGTCAGAGAAAAAACAGATGCGCGCTTACCGTCCAAGCGTTGATGAATTTTAGTGTGCATAAATATTACTAATTGACAGTTTATTTCTATTCTGAGATAATTGTGTACTTAAGAAAGAGGAAAGCCGATAAAAATGAAGGATTTTTACGCAAAGCACAACACAAAATACTCCTGGCTTATTAAAGAGGAGGGTTGGGTAAGGAGTATCCAGGGTGTCAGAGAGTCCCAGCTTGCCCTGGGAAACGGATTTTTAGGTACCCGGGCAGTGCTTGAGGAGATACCCTACGATGCCAGACCGGGTACCTACATTACAGGTTTATACGACAATATCGGTTCCCGGGTCGATGAATTGGTGAACCTTCCTAATCCCTTTAACTTCAGGATAACGGTAGACGGAGAGAAATTAGGCGTGATCACCATGGATGCCCTGGAACACCGCAGGACATTGAACATGCGCAATGGCCTGCTCTGTAGGCATTCTGTTTTTCAGGATATCAGGGGTAGAAAGTATGATCTGCAGAGCGCCAGATTTGTTTCTAGGGATAGCAAGCACGTCGGTGTGATGCAGATCGTCTTTACGCCCCTGTCCGACAAAGCGGATATTTCCGTAGAAACAGGCATAAGTACCTCAGTGCACAATGCCGGGACCGCTACCGAAGGACGAAAAAAACACTTCAGAACCAAGGAATTAGGCCAATTTAAAAACGAGGGATACCTGCTAGTAGAGACCTTTGCCAAAAAATATACGGTCATCTTCAGGAGCGGTTTTTATTACGAGACCGCCGGTAAAAAGGTGATGGCCTCTGACAATATTTTTGAATTAAGTCTGCGCAAAAACCAGACGATCGTTTTTACTAAATTGTTTTATTTGGACTATATCGATGATTTAATGGAATTGGAGAAGCTAAAAAAAGACTCGGAAAAGGAATTTCGCAAGTCTTTGAAGTCGAGCTTCAATAATCTACTGAGGAAAAATACATTGGCCTGGGAGCGGCTTTGGGCATTGGCCGAGATCTCAATCTGGGGCGATCCGGAAGTAGAGAAAAACTTGCGATTTAACATCTACCACCTTATGATTTGCGCTACGGCAAATGAGGGGTTTTCAAGCATAGGGGCCAGGACGCTTTCCGGAGAAGGATATCGCGGACATGTATTTTGGGACACTGAGATCTTCCTTTTGCCGTTTTATATTTACACATTTCCTGAGATAGCAAGAAGTATGTTATTATACCGATATCAACGTTTAGACATGGCCAGAGAAAACGCCCGAAAGGCCGGATTTAGGGGTGCCATGTTTCCCTGGGAATCCGCCTCATCAGGAATAGACGAGACGCCTGACCGGGCAAAAGATTTGAACGGCAAAGTAATAAAAATCCACACCGGCCAGCTTGAGCACCATATTACCGCTGATGTCGCCTATGCCTTTTACTATTATTTTAACGCTACGAGAGATAACAAATTCCTACAGGATTATGGCTATGAAGTGCTTTTTGAGACCGCGCGTTTTTGGGCCAGCAGGGTTAAATATGACAGAAGAAAGAAAAAATATGTAATCAACCAAGTGATCGGACCTGATGAGTTTCACGTAGACGTGGACAACAATGCCTTTACAAATATTATGGCAAAATGGAACTTGCTTATTTCTCGCAATATCTCCCAAGATCTAAAGAAAAACAATCCGGGGCTTTACAAAAAGATTTCCCAGAAGTTAGGGCTTACCGTCAAAGAGACTAATGAATGGCGCAAGATCGCCTCCAAAATAAGTATAAAAGTCGATAAGAAACAGGTAATTGAGCAATTTGACGGGTATTTCAGAAAAAAGAACGCTAAAGTATACAATTGGGACGAAAACTAC
>JAFGHF010000020.1 GCA_016939375.1 Candidatus Omnitrophota bacterium
AGCTTATTATCGCTCACCCCTACGCTGGTGGCCGCAACATAATCAAGCACCGGAAAGTTGTCAATGGCCCCCTGTTTTTTCATTTTATCCAAGCAATCGACCAATGCAATAAAGCCTCCGGTTATGCTTGCAGTGCGCGTGCCACCATCGCCCTGCAATACATCGCAATCTACCCAAATAGTCCGCTCCCCTAATTTATTTAAGTCTACGACGGCACGCAGGGAACGACCGATCAGCCTTTGGATCTCATGGGTGCGGCCGCCTATCTTTCCCCTTGAGGATTCACGTTGGATACGCTGCTGGCAAGAACGTGGCAACATTCCATATTCAGCCGTAATCCATCCACTCCCGCTACCCCTGAGAAAAGGCGGCACTCTCTCCTCTACAGTGGCAGTACAGATCACTTTAGTATTTCCCAATTCTATTAAACAAGAACCTTCCGCGTATTTGTTGAAATTGCGCGTTAACTTTACCTTCCTTAACTTGTTGTTCGCCCTTGCGTCTTCACGCATCGACCTATCCTCCTTTTTGGCACAGTCGGAATATATCTCCACCACGGCTATCAATACCTACTATCAGAGGAAAATCATCTACTTTTAGCTCGTATATTGCTTCCGGGCCAAATTCTTTGTAAGCCACCACTCTACACTCCTTGACCTTGCTGGCCAGCAACGCTCCCGCCCCGCCAATAGCCAAAAAATATACAGCCCGATGTCTTCTTATTGCCTCTTTTACGCTTGAGTCCCTCGAGCCTTTACCGATCATTCCCAAGAGCCCGGCTCTAAGTAAAGCGGGTGTAAAGGCATCCATCCGAGAGCTGGTAGTAGGGCCACAGGAACCGATTACCCTCTTTTTGGGAGCAGTAGTAGGCCCACAATAATAAATGACTTGCCCCTTGAGGGGTATGGGCGGTCTCTTCCCTTTTACTATTTTATTAAGCATCTGTTGGTGAGCTAAGTCACGGGCGGTATAAATCACGCCGCTTAATAAAACTTCATCGCCGGCCTTTAATGATTTAATGCTGCTTTGGGAAAGCGGGGTATATATCTTTTTCATCCCTATAACCGTTTTGAGGCACTTCTTAAAACATGACAACTTATATTTACGGCAACCGGAAGTCCGGCTATATGAGTGGGGCTGGTCAAAATATTGACACCCAATGAAGTAGTCTTACCCCCCAGGCCCATAGGGCCTATTCCCAGGCCATTGATCTGCTTGAGCAATCTCTTTTCCAACCTGGCCAGGACTTTGTCCCTATTTTTTCTGCCGATAGGGCGTAACAGCGCCTTTTTGGCCAATAAGGCCGCTTGGTCGAAGCCTCCGCCGATTCCTACGCCAATTACAAAAGGAGGACAAGCATTGGCGCCGGCCTCTTTGACGCTTTTAATTACAAATTCCACGATTTTTTCTAAACCGGCGGTGGGCTTAAGCATCACTGCCGCGCTTTTATTCTCGCTGCCAAATCCTTTGGGTAAAACTGCCAGATTGACATGGTCGCCCCTGGTTATATCTACATGCACAATACCCGGAGAAAAGCAAGAGCCTGAATCTCTCTTTAAAGGATGCCGGATAACAGAATTGCGCAGGCTACCCTGTTTATACCCTCTCTCGATGCCTTTGTTTATTGCACTTATCAAATCTCCTCCGCGAATCGACACCTCTTGGCCCAATTCAATGAATACATAAGGAAGGCCTGTATCTTGGCAAAGAGCCAGCTTGTTCTCCCAGGCATAGGCTGCGTTATCCAATAACGCCTTGAGTATGCTTTTTGCCCTTGCGTTCGTCTCCTTAGCCAAGGCCGAAAATAAAGCCTTATGTACATCTTCGCGCAATCGGACGTTGGCCAAGACACAAAGCCCGGCTACCGTCTTCGTAATATCTTTGGCATATACCGTACGCATCTACTTTATCCTGGTTATCTTGTGTAATTGGGGAATGACTTCTACATGTTTTAACTGGCGCGAACAATATTTCTCGATCTCTCTGGTGCGGGCCAATAGATCTTTGCTTAATTCAAAAAAGTTAGGCTGCAGTACGACTGGAATGTTGCTTGCTTTTGCCCTGGTGATTAAGCGGATGGCCTGGTCGACGTCATCACGGGAGGTATCCAGACATATGACCATCTTTATAAATAAGTTCCTTCTCAAAGCCACTTTTAAAAACTTGCTATGCTCTTTCCAATAATCACGCATGCCTGTCGAGCTGGGTAACTTCAAATCCATAGCCACAATATCGATGTCGTCAATAAGCTCAGCGAGCGCCTCGGCTAAAATACCGTTTGTCTCCAGATATGTGGTCTTGCCGTCATATTTGACAAGCCTCAAAAACTGCTTAAGAAAATCTTTGTAAAGCAGGGGCTCCCCTCCGGTCAGGCAAAGCGAATGGTATTCCTGGGTAAAACCCGCTAGAGAACTTTTACCGATTCCTTCGCCGGCTTTCTCTAATGGGGTAAACCTTTTAATCTGGTTATACAGCTCGATCGGGGTATATTTTTCATATGCATTTAAAGATGTATCGCAAAAACGGCAGTTCCACATGCAATCATAAAAGCGCACGAAAAGCTGAGGCTCCCCAGCGTATATCCCCTCTCCCTGGGTACTAAAAAATATATCGGCGATCTTTGCTCTCTTCACCCCGTTAGAACTCCCCCTTGTTCTGCTTACGACTCAAACATATGTAAGTAGCAGCGATCAACAAATTTATTATACTCTCTACATATTTAAAATTTCTTACGGGGTTCATACCAGCGGGTCCTCAAAGCCCGCTTCACGAAAACCTTTTGCCCTAAAGCGACAGGAATCGCACACCCGGCACGGGGCCATGCCTCCTCGATAACAGGACCAAGTCAGCTCATAGGGCACGCCTAAGGATTTGCCCAAAATAATTATCTCGCTCTTCTTCTTTCTGATCAGCGGCGTCTTGATGCTGATATTCTTATTTTTAAGGCCCTTTTTAAGCGCAGCTGAAAAAGCGCGGTAAAAATCTGGTCGGCAATCTGGGTATCCTGAGAAATCCACCGCGTTTGCCCCAATAAAGACCGCTTTTGCGCCCATGGCCTCGGCACAAGAAAGAGCGAAACTTAAAAAGATCATATTTCTTGCCGGGACATATGTCGAGGGAATACCCCTGCCCCTTTTAGGGATCTTGATCCGGGGATCGATTAAGCTCGAGCCCTTCCAAGGAAAATATGTTTTGCAGATACTAAAGCCGACCCCTGCCTTGCGGGCAAGTTTCTTTGCCGACTCTATCTCCCTCTTGTGCTTTTGCCCATAATCAAAAATAAGGCAGTGCGGGAGAAACTTTTCTTTTTTCGCCACATAGAGGCAGGTTGCCGAATCAATGCCACCGGATAAAAGCACAATCGCTCGTTTAGGCATAGTCTTCTTCGCCAAAGACCGCGCAGGATGTCTCAGTCTCCCAAACACAGACTTCTTTAAGCCTTAAGCGTTTATCTTTAATTTCTTTTTTGATGTTGACGAATATAAACTCGGCGATATTTTCAGAAGTCGGGTTGTTTTTCTTAAAAAAGGCGATCCTGTTTAAATGGCAATGGTCTAGCTTTTTCAGCACAGATTGTAGCTTCTCTTTTACTTTCTTAAAATCGCAGACCATGCCTATTTTATTCAACCCGGTCGCGGTTAGCTCTACCTCCACTTTCCAATTATGTCCGTGGAGCCTTTCGCATTTTCCATGGTAGCCGCGCAAGTTGTGAGCGGCATTGAAATGAGCTTGTACTCTTATAGCATACATGATCAGACCTTCTGCACTCTTGCCGAAACGGTCCTGCCTAAAAACCATTTCCCTACTTTTTTAAATACGGCCGGTTCATCAGATACATAGAACCTGCATTTCCCCTTACGGGATTTGCGCTGGGCACAGAGACTATTTGCCACCAATATCCTTTTTGCGTCCTGGGCAGTCCTTTCTGCCGAATCGATAAATTTAATACTTTTGCCCATGGCCTTTCGAATTACTTTTGTCAGTATGGGGTAGTGCGTGCAACCCAAAACCAACGCGTCAATATTTTTCTCTAAAAGGGGCGCTAAATACATTTTTGCCACTTTCAGCGTCACTTCCTCATCGACCCACCCTTCTTCTGCCAAAGGGACAAAAAGAGGACATGCCTGTGCAAAGGATTTTAAATAAGGATCAAGGCGCTTTATTTCCCGCTGATAGGCCTTACTTTCTATCGTGGTCCTGGTGCCGATTATCCCTATGCGCCCTACATCGGTTATCTGCACCGCCTTCTTCACCGCAGGCTTGATCACACCCAAGATAGGTACCCTAAATCTTCTCCTTAGTGTGGGGATGGCAATACTGGATGAAGTATTACAGGCTACAATAACCAGTTTTACACCGAATTTAAGCAAAAACTTGGTGTTTTCCACTGAAAACTTGATTACAGTACGGGGAGATTTGTTGCCATAAGGCAACCTCGCGGTATCGCCAAAATAGACTATGTCTTCATGCGGCAACTCTTTGATGACTTCTTTGGCAACTGTCAGGCCACCGATGCCTGAGTCGAAGATGCCTATAGGCCTATTATTTTTCTTCATCATTAGTGGCGGGTATAATAATTCTCGCCGAAAGTGTGGTTATATTCATAGACGCCATCGGCTACGGCTTGGGCGACTTTATTACAATAATAACCGTCTTTTAATTTCTTTTCTTCGGCAGGATTGCTGATAAAGCCTACCTCGACCAAAATAGCCGGGATGTTAGTCCCTTTTAAGACATAAAAACGCGCCTGTTTTACGCCTCTATTTTTTTGCGATAGGTTTTTGCACAGATTATTGCAGATAAGCTCAGCCATGCTCTTGGCGCTGATCCTATTATCCCTATGTATCAAATCCCAGAGAATGGTCGGTGTATTTTTGCCCTGCACGTCTTCGGGAAGTTTTAAATCATATTGTTCGGCTGTGGAATGAGAGCGGTTATCCTCATCTATTGCCTCAGAAACATAGAAAACCTCTACCCCGGAAACCCATTTTGACCTTGAGGCATTGGCATGGATACTGATAAAAAAATCGACATCTTTGGAGTTGGCAAAGCGGGCACGTTCTCCTAAAGAAACAAACCTATCCGACTCTCTGGTCATAATAACCTCTATCCCTGCTTTTTCCATTTTCCTTTTTAGGTTTTTGGCGATGACCAAGACAACGTCTTTTTCCATTAGGCCGCCCCTGCCGATAGCCCCGGGGTCTTTTCCACCATGCCCAGGATCGATGACCACCTTCTTGATCGCCAAGCCTGTGACCTTAGCCGGCGCTATTTTCTTCGTTGTTGCTTTAGCCTCTGTTTTAAAAAAAGGCGCCAAGGTCTTATATGCAAAGGCCTGGGGAATAATCACTGAACCCTGATGGAACTTGGCCTCTTGTTTCATATCCCGCAGGTCTTCATTTAGGAGCGCGATGGAGCTCTCGACCATAAACCGCGCCTCTTTATCGTCCCTAGCTAACACTACTTTTTTAGTAATCGTATCTTGATAATAGTCGAGGTTATAAAGCTCGGCTAATGACACCGCAGATACGTATTTAGTGCCTGATATCCTAAAAGTCTCATCGACCTTTAATCTGGAAATAGAGGAGGTGCTGGCGCAACCCCCCAGAAAACCAACGATAGACAAAGCCAATACAGCGGTTTTTATTATTCTCAACTTTTTTCTCCCGCTAAACTTACGACTTATGACTTACAACTTAAATGGTGGAGGTGGTGGGATTCGAACCCACGTCCCTGGATTTCGCAACAAAAGCCTCTACATGTTTATTTTACCTTCTTAAGTTCTCTTTTTCAACTCCGGTAAACGGGATTTGAGAAAGAAAAGCTTTTTTTGCTTTCGTCCCGATTCTCAAAAGCAAAAAATCGGGACTATCCTGCTTACGAAATCCTTTCACCCCGCAGGCAAGGCAAAAGGATTTGTTGCCTTTAGTTAGGCAACGACTGCCTCAGAAGCCAAGATAGCCTCGGCCTCTGCTACTGGATTGTAGTTGGCGTCTGTAAATGTTCAGGTTTTTAAGGAGGCCACCTGAAACCTCCACATGCCACTTCTACCACGACAAACCCAGATCGAAGCCTGTCACCCCCCCTTTTTTTATTTATTCTTATGGCGCAATGCGCGCTGCACTTCTCTTTTTGCCTCGCGCTTCTTTATAGCTTGACGTTTGTCATAAAGCCGCTTGCCTTTTACTAAGCCAAGCTCGATTTTTGCCTTACCCCTTTCGTTGAAATATATCTTTAAGGGGACTAACGTAAACCCCCTCTGGCTTATCTTGCCCAGGAGCTTTCTGACTTGAGATTTATGCAACAAAAGGGCCCTTTTTCTTTTTGGCTCCACATTCGCAATATTGCCAAAAATATAGGGGCTAATATGCATATTATAGAGAAAGATGCCTTCGGGTTCTATTCTGGCAAAGCTATCGCGCAGGTTAGCATTTCCTTCGCGCAACGATTTGACCTCTGTCCCTTTAAGCCCGACTCCCGCTTCATAGGTCTCTATGATGTGGTAATCTCTCTGCGCAACTTTATTTGTGGCTATAAGTTTCGCTTCCATTTTGTTAGCGCTTTAATATATCACATTTAACCGAAAAAATCAATACATTCGACTCCGCTCAGTATTGATGGTGAGCGCAGTCCCGAGAAAGGTCGTAAGACGGAGTCGAACCACCAATACATTCGAC
>JAFGHF010000004.1 GCA_016939375.1 Candidatus Omnitrophota bacterium
CAAAAAAGCCTTCAGCTTTCAACTGATAGCTAAAAAAGGGCGGTTGGCGCAGTTGGTTAGCGCGTCACGTTGACATCGTGAAGGTCACAGGTTCGAATCCTGTACCGCCCACCATGATTTGAGTGGTTGCTAAACTAAAGCCTCAGTGAAACTGTTTCCACCGGATAATTAGCAAAAGTTGGGAAACTGTTTCGAGTCCCGTTAGATGTCCCTACCTAACGGGACGAGCAGCACAGTTAAGCGGCGCCAGTGTTAGATGAGTCAAAAAGGACAGATATAATGGACTTACAGACATTACGACATAGTTGCGCACATATTATGGCGCATGCGGTAAAAGAGTTGTATCCGAATACGAAGCTAGGCATAGGCCCGGCTATCGAAAACGGGTTTTACTACGATTTTGCCCGCGAGGAGACTTTTGCCCCTGAGGATTTGGCCAAAATCGAGAAGAGGATGCGCCAGATTATAAGCAAAGATTATAAATTTGAAAAAGAGGTACTTTCTAAGGCCAAGGCGCGGCAATTGTTAAAGAAGGAAAAAGAGAATTTTAAGTTAGAATTATTGGAGGAGATACCCGAAGACCAAGAAATCTCTATTTATCGTAGCGGTGAGTTTTTCGACCTCTGCCGCGGCCCCCACGTAGAGTCTATCGGCAAAGTCAAATATTTTAAATTGCTTTCGGTCGCCGGAGCTTACTGGCGGGGAAACGAAAACAATCCCATGCTGCAGCGTATCTACGGCACCTGTTTTGCTACCCAAAAAGACCTGGATAATTATTTATATGTTCTCGAAGAAGGGAAAAAACGTGACCATCGCCTGCTGGGTCCTAAGCTTGAACTTTTCAGCTTTCCTGAGCTAGCCGGACCGGGGCTGGTGCTTTATCATCCCAAGGGCGCGCTTTTGCGTTCTATTATTGAAGACTATGAAAAAAAAGAACATTTAAAACGCGGATATCAGCTGGCATTAGGACCACACATTTTGAAAAGTGATATTTGGATTAAATCCGGCCACTACGATTATTACAAGAACAACATGTATATCTTTAAGATCGAAGGCCAGGAATACGCGGTCAAGCCGATGAACTGCCCGGGGCACATGCTGATATATAAGTCAAAGACCCGCAGCTATCGCGATCTGCCGATCAGGCTTTTCGAATTGGGCACTGTATACCGCCACGAAAAATCCGGCGTATTGCACGGCCTCTTGCGCGTGCGCGGCTTTACTCAGGATGATGCGCATATATTCTGTCGTCCCGATCAGCTGCAGGACGAAATTAATGCGGTGATACAGTTTGTCGAGGATGCCTTGGAGGATTTCGGTTTTAATTATTATACTTTTGAATTGAGCACGCGGCCGCCAAAGTCTATCGGTACCGACGAAGATTGGCAAAGAGCTAC
Source organism: Candidatus Omnitrophota bacterium (assembly GCA_016939375.1). Classification (GTDB taxonomy): domain Bacteria; phylum Omnitrophota; class Gorgyraeia; order JAFGHF01; family JAFGHF01; genus JAFGHF01. Next base: position 1,398 of record JAFGHF010000004.1, read on the forward strand.
CGACGCATTGAAGGGGGCGCTTGATGCAAGGAATCAGGACTTCGACATCAATGAAGGGGAAGGGGCCTTTTACGGACCAAAGATAGATGTTAAATTGAGAGATGCCTTAGGCCGAACCTGGCAGTGTGCCACTATTCAGTGTGATTTTGCTCTTGCCGAAAGGTTTGACCTTACTTATGTGGACCAGGACGGCAAAGAAAAAAGACCGGTGATGCTGCATAGGGTAATATTGGGTAGCCTGGAGCGTTTTATGGGCGCGTTGATAGAGCAATATGCAGGAGCGCTACCCGTATGGCTTTCTCCGGTGCAGGCGGTGATTATTCCCATTGCCGATGCCCACCTTGAGTATGCGCAGAAAGTCGAACAGATGCTGCGCGAGAAAGACATCCGCGTGGAAACCAATGGGCGTTCGGAGTCGATGCAGAAACGCATCCGCACCTCACAGGTGGAAAAGATCCCCTATATGTTGATTGTCGGCGAGAGGGAAAAGGCCCAAAGGGAAGTAGCAGTGAGGACGCGCAAGGCCGGCGACCAAGGGACAATGAAGATAGAAGAATTTATATCCAAAATCAAAGATGAGATTTCAAAGAAGAAATGATTTAATGATTCACTAAAAACAGGGGGTGATGTAATATTTTCAAGGATATTAGAGTCAACGCGAGAATAAGGGCCGAGAAGATTCGGCTCATAGGGGACAACGGAGAACAGTTAGGCATTGCTTCTGCCGAAGATGCTTTAAAGCGGGCGGAAGAACTGGGGCTAGATTTGGTAGAGGTCGCTCCTACCGCCAAGCCACCTGTATGCCGCATTATGGACTACAGCAAATATAAGTATGAACAGGAGAAAAAGGAAAAGCAGGCGAAAAAACACCAGAAAAAAGTCCACATAAAAGAAATAAAGCTAAGGCCAAAGATCGGTGAGCACGATTACCAGGTCAAGCTGCGGTACTTACAGCGTTTCTTAAGCCGAGGAGACAAAGTGAAAGTAACCCTTTCCTTCCGCGGGCGGGAAATGGCGCACCAGGAGCTCGGCCGGCGTGTTCTAGATAGGTTTGTCAAAGATATCACTAATGTGGGACAGGTGGAAAAAGGGCCTATTACCGAAGGCCGTTTTATAAATTTGGTTGTTGCGCCCAAATAAATAGAAATACCATAGCCTTGAGGACCGGTTCCCGGAAATATCTTTAGACCTTAAGGGAACCGGTCCCAATAATAGCTAAACGGCCGTCAACACTGAAAACCAAAAAAGGACAGACATAGGAGCTATTATGCCCAAGATCAAAACGCATAAAGGATTAGCAAAGCGCTTTAAAAGGACCAAAAGCGGCAAGATAAAGAGGTCTAAGGCCGGCCGCGGGCATTTATTAGGCCATAAAACAAGAAAAAGAAAAAGGCACTTGCGTAAGTCTGCGATAATCGGCAAGACAGACGAAAAAGCGATTAAAAGGATGCTGCCTTATTCTAGTTAGTAAATAGGAGGTAAGATGACGCGAGTAAAATATGCACCTGCGAGAAAGAGAAAGAAAAAGAGGTTGTTTAAGAGAGTAAAAGGCGCGCGTGGGGGACGCCGTAAACTTTTACGCACAGCCAAGGAAACAGAACGACGCAGCCTGGTCTATAGCTATAGGGACAGAAGAGTCAAGAAACGCAATATGCGCAATCTTTGGGTCACGAGAATAAATGCCCGGCTTAGGGAAAGAGGCCTTTCCTACAATAAGTTTATTGCCGGCTTAAAGAAAGCCAAGATCGGGCTGGATAGAAAGATATTGGCTGATCTGGCTGTCAATGATAAGGCTGCATTTGATAGTATAGTCGACGCTGTAATGAAATAAAAAGGAAATATATAAAAATGTATATCATTATCGTTGGTTGTGGTAGAGTGGGCAGCGAATTAGCAAGGCTATTGACCAATGCCAGGCACAATGTGGTCGTGATCGATAAAAACCAGAAGTCTTTTCAAAGTTTGGGCAGCGATTTTAACGGGGTGACGCTTGCAGGGGACGGCTTTGACGTCGATTTGCTTAAAGAGGCCGGGATAGAACATGCCGATGCATTCTGCGCAGTAACCGACAACGATAACGCGAATGTCATGTCCGGCCAGGTAGCCAAGAAGATTTTTCATATCCCCAAGGTGATTACCAGGATTAACGATGCCCAATATGCGGGTATATATAGAGAGCTAGGCATTGAGACGGTTAGCAGCACAAAACTTCTGGCCTCCACAATCAAAAACAAAATCATAGAAAGCACCTTCAGCAGCTTTCTCTTGGAAAACGATACAGTCAACGTGATGGAAATAGAGGCCAATGAAAAAAATATCGGCAAAAAGATTAGCGACCTGAATCTGCCGGGAGAACTGTCGATCGCCGTTTTAGTGAAAAAAGACAAAGGCGCGACGTTCCCTCTGGGCAGCGAATCGGTGGAAGAAGGGGATGTCCTGATAGGGATAGTAAAGACCGAAAGCTTAGGGAAGGCAAAAAAGACCTTAGGCCTTAAATAGGAAATAAATAATCGCGGCCTTGAGTACCTGTTTCGCGCAGGTGTGTGCAGACCTTAAGGAAACTAAGTACCAACAATAGCTTAAAGGCCGTCAACAGCTTAAAGCAAAGAAGGAAATATATAAAAAATGTATATCCTTATAATCGGTGGCGGAAAAGTTGGTTTTTATTTGGCCAAGGAGCTTCTCAAAGGACATCACACCGTAAGCATAGTCGAAAAAGATCAGAAGACCTGCGAGGAAGTGGCCAAGGAACTGGATGATGTGCTTTTGATCAATGGAGACGGATGCAACCCGCGTTTTCTCGAAGATGCAGGGGTGAGCCGGGCTAATGTGGTAGCCTCGGTGACCGGCAGCGATGAAGTCAACTTAATGGTTTGCCAGCTGGCTAAGCAATTTTCTAATGTTAAGCGTACCGTTGCCAGAGTCAATGACCCTAAGAATACGCACACCTTTAATGAGGTAGGGGTGGATGTAGCCGTTGACTCCACTTCCATAATCGCCAAGATCATCGAGGAAGAAGTCTCATTGGAGGACCTGGTGACTTTAATGACTTTTAAACGGGGAAAGCTCGCATTAGTGCGCGTTGATCTGACTGTCGAGTCGCCTTGTGTGAATAAGCAGGTATTGGATATCAAGCTTCCCCGGGCCTCGGTATTGGTTTCGATTATCCGGGGAGACGATGTAATCATTCCCCGCGGAGAGACTGTATTGCAGGCCAAAGACGATGTGATCGCCTTGACCGCCATAGAAAACGAACAGGATCTCCTGGATGCGTTGATAGGAAAAGTCCCCAAGACGTCATAAGGTTATTAAGATATGAAGGGAAAGACAAAGTTTATTAAATCAGGGAATGCGCTTTTGGGCATAGTTACAGAATTGGTGAGCGTAATCCTGATTCTAGCACTGGCCTGGGGCCTTTGCTGGGTTATGGTTGAGGTGTTGCGATGATCCTGCGCCCTCAGCTCCAAGATGTAAAAGTAATCGGCCATTATAGCGGGATAATGATGTTTGGCTTGGGGCTTTTGATGTTGATCCCGCTGGTAGTAGCTGTCTGTTTTGGGGAAATAGACGCGGCTTTGGATTTTGTGATCGGTGCTTCGGCGTGCCTTATCTTTGGCTATTTGATGGTGCTTTTTTGTGTTACCCGTAAAGAATTGACCTGGAGCCATGGCATGGTGGTGGTTTCCCTCTCCTGGCTTTTGGCCATGTTTTTCGGGGCTATCCCGCTTTATCTCAGCAGTCACTGGGGTAGTTATTTAGATGCTTGCTTTGATGCGATGAGTGGTTTTGCCACCACAGGTTTGGCGCTGGTGCAGGATCTAGACCATCTTTCTTTGGCCCATAACATGTGGCGCCACTTGACGATGTATATCGGGGGCCAAGGGATAATGATCGTCGCGCTTACTTTTCTTTTGCGCGGTGCGGAGAGTGCTCTTCCTATATATATCGGCGAGGCAAGAGAAGAAAAGGTTTTGCCCAATGTCGTTCAGACAGCCAGATTTATATGGCTGGTAAGCTTTGTATATCTTGCCATGGGTACGCTCGCTCTTTTTTTTACGATGTTTTCTGCCGGGATGCCCGCGGCGAAATCATTTTTTCATGGGCTCTGGGTGGCCATGGCGGCCTGGGATACCGGAGGTTTCACTCCCCAGTCGCAAAGCATTCTTTATTATCATAATTTTAGATTTGAATTAATTACCATAGGCCTGATGCTTTTGGGCAGCCTCAATTTCAGCCTGCATTATACTCTTTGGGCCGGAAGGCGCAAAGAGATATTTCGCAATATTGAAGCGATAAGCTTCTTTATATCCGTAGTAGTATTGTTTGGCTTGACCGCCTTTGGCCTGGTCGCAGGCGGGATTTACCCTGGTGTAGAAAACTTATTTCGCAAAGGGTTTTACCAAGTGATTTCTGCCCATACGGGTACAGGTTACATGACTATCCAGCCGCATCAATTTGCTCAACATTGGTCGCCACTTTCTTTAATGGGAGTGACATTGGCCATGGCTATAGGCGCTGGAGCCTGTTCTACCGCCGGGGGAATCAAAGTGTTGCGGATAGGCATGATTTTCCGCACCCTGATGCAAGATATAAAGAGGACCATGCTTCCGCGCAGCGCGGTGGTGGTGGATAAAATACACCACATCCGCGATTTAGTCTTAAGCGAAAAACAGATCAGGCAGGCGGCGTTGATTACTTTGGCTTATATACTTTTATACTTGATCGGGACATTAGTGGGCATCGGCTGGGGCTATCCCTTGAAGTTAGCCTTATTTGAGTCTGTTTCTGCAGGGGCCAATGTCGGGCTTTCCTGCGGCATAACCGACCCTACAATGCCCGCAGCTTTAAAAGTGACATATATTTTTCAGATGTGGGCGGGAAGATTGGAATTTGTATCAGTATTTGCTTTATTGGGGACCATCTTCGCCGCAATCAGAGGAAAGTAAGTACCAATAATAGCTATACGGCCGTCAACACCAACAACCAAAAAAGGACGGCATAGACCTTAAGGAAATATATGCTAAGAAATATTTTTATAGCGTGTCTTTTTCTCTCGGCATTTTGCCTAAGCGTCCAGGCCGCTACGGTCTCCAGCGTCGACTTACGAGAAGACTCACCAAAATACGATGGCCAGACGATAACTTTTCAAGGTGAGGTCATCGGCGACATAATAGTCAGCGGAGAATTTGTTTGGATAAATGTTAAGGACCAGACCGGGGCCGTCGGTGTATTTTGCCCCAAAGAATTGGTCGAGGGTATTGAATATAAAGGCGAATACAGATTTTCCGGCGATATAATTTCCGTAAAAGGCGTTTTTCATGAGCGCTGCCCGCAACATGGAGGGGACACCGATATCCATGCCCAAAAGATAACGCTAATAGAAAAAGGAGAACAGATAGAGCACCCTTTAAACCCCCAGAAGATAAAAGCAAGTATAATTTTACCTTCTATTGTCTTTGTTTTAGCTATTATACATTTAATTGTCAGAAAGTTTCGTAAACCATAACCTTGGCCTTGGAAACGTTTTCCGGAACTTATGGTAGATTAGCAGAAAAGGAAAATGTTTCCAAGCAGAGCTCAACAGAAGCCTAAGGCTTAAAGCAAAAAAGGAAATAAAATGCCAGAAAAGATCCCTCAAAAAATCAAAAGTTTACGCAAAAAGACCGAAAAGATAGAAAAAGAGGCGTGGTTGTTAATAGAGGACGCCAAGACCCTCGAGGAGTTAGATAAAGTTAGAGTCGGCTTTTTGGGAAGAAACGGAACCTTGACTCAGCTTTTAAAGACCATACCCCAATTGGCGCTTAAATATAGACCGGAGGCAGGAAGGCTGGCCAATGCCCTGAAGAGAAAGCTGGAAGAAAACCTGCGTGAAAAAATAGATGCCTTGCACAAGGAAAAAGAGGAAAAAGGCCTGGAGATAGATATTACCATGCCGGGATGCGCACAAGAGCTAGGCAGCACCCATCCTATAAGCCAGACCATGGCAGAGATCAGCCGGATCTTTAAAAACCTGGGCTTTAAAGTAGTCGATGGGCCGGAAGTGGAGACGGAATATCATAATTTTACCGCCTTAAATATCCCCGAGGGCCATCCCTCAAGAGAAACCTTCCACACATTTTATCTTGATGACGGAACGTTGCTACGTAGCCAGACCTCACCGGTACAGATACGGGTGATGCAGAAAGAAAAACCGCCTTTGAGGATCATTGCTCCGGGCAAAGTCTATCGACCCGATGCCACAGACGCCAGCCACTCCTTTATGTTCCATCAGGTAGAGGGGTTGGCTGTGGATAAAAAAATAAACTTAGCCGACTTAAAAGGAGCACTGACTGTGTTTGTGCGCGAGATGTTCGGCAAAAAAACAAAGATGCGTTTTCGCCCCCACTTTTTTCCTTTTACTGAGCCCAGCGCCGAAGTCGATATATCCTGTATCATATGCGGCGGTAGCGGATGCCGCGTATGTTCTTTCAAAGGCTGGCTTGAGATATTGGGGGCAGGCATAGTCGATCCCAACGTATTTAAGGCAGTCAAATATGACCCCGAATCCTGGAGCGGTTATGCCTTTGGCATGGGCGTAGAAAGAATCGCCATGCTCAAGTATGGCATTACGGACATAAGGATGTTTTTTGAGAACGACGTTAGATTCTTGCGACAATTTTAATCAACGAATACCATAGCCTTGAGTACCTGTTTTGCGCAGGTATATGCAGACCTTAAGGAAACTAAGTACCAATAATAGCTATACGGCCGTCAACACCAACAACCAAAAAAGGAAATAAAAGGAGCTTCAAATGCGTGTAATACTCAGCTGGCTTAAAGATTATGTGGATATCAGAATACCCCCTGAAAGTTTGGCGGAAAAATTGACGATGGCCGGTTTAGAAGTCACTTCTTTAAGTCGGGTGGATCAGGATGTGGTAATGGAGATAGAGGTCACCCCCAATCGTACCGACTGCTTAAGCATGGTTGGTATCGCCCGGGAGGTGGCCGCGGTGACCGGCAAAAGCCTAAAGTTGCCCAAGACCGCTTCTTTTAGAGGCATATCTTCTCTTTCGATTCCCATCCAAATCCAAGATAAAAAGCTCTGCGGCCGATATCTGGGTCGGGTGATTAAAAATGTACACGTAGCACCTTCGCCGGATTGGTTTGCTCACCGCCTAGAAATGATGGGCGTACGAGCGGTAAACAACATTGTGGATATAACCAATTTTTGCCTTTTGGAATTGGGCCAGCCTTTACATGCATTCGACCTTGATAAGCTAAATGGGCAAAAGCTTATTGTAAGGCGCGCTTTCAACGAAGAGGAGATCGTTACCATCGACGGGGTCAAGCGGCAGTTAAGCACAGATATGCTGGTTATCGCAGATAAGCAAAAGGCCCAGGCCATAGCCGGAGTCATGGGCGGGCAGATGAGCGAAGTCAGCGAAAATACGAAACATATTTTGCTGGAAAGCGCCTATTTTCAGCCGCTAAACATCCACAACACTTCCAGAAAATTGGGCTTGGCTACGCAATCCTCATACCGTTTTGAAAGGGGGGTAGATTTAGAAGGAGTCTATGCGGGTTCCTTGCGCGCAATCGAATTGATCAAAAAACTGGCCCGTTCAGGCAAGAGGAAAGCAAAGCCCGTAGCCATCGGCAAACTCATTAACAAAGGTTCTAAGTCAAGCCAGACAAATAAAGTCCGGCTACGTTTTAACAAAGTAGAAGAATATTTAGGTATGCAGGTCCCGGCTGCGCAGGTCAAAGAGGCTTTGCGCAAGTTGGAGTTTACAATTGTGCGTAAGTCCAAAGAGGGCATTATGGTAGATGTGCCTTCTTTTCGACCCGATGTGACTAGAGAGGCGGACTTGATCGAAGAGATAGCCCGCTTGGTCGGTTACGACAAGACCCCTTTAAGCCTTACGCAACTTTTGCCCCAACCGTCTTATTTAGGGGAACTGGAGCTTGCCAACGAACAGGCCTACCACCAGATCCGTCAGATACTTTCCTCGCTGGGGCTGAGCGAGATCATGACTTATAGCTTGATCAGCCGCCAAGCCTTAAGAAGGCTAGAATCGCCTTTTGAAAACATTGTTACGGTCAGAAATCCGCTTAGCTATGCACAGGAAATCATGCGCCCTACGCTAATGGTGGGGATGCTCAATACTTTGGTTACCAACCTAAACCGTAAAAATATCAGCCTAAAACTCTTTGAGCTAAGCAGGGTTTATGTGCGCAAAGATTCCAAGTCCATAGAGGAGTTAGCCCACTTATGCATAGGCATGGCCGGCAAAAGAAGCGAAAGCTGGCTAGAGAAATCGCAGGAATACAGCTTTTTTGACCTCAAAGGGACATTAGAGGCTCTGTTGCATAAACTAGGAGTTAAAAATATAGAATTTTTACCGGTAAGACAACCTAATTATGTTCCCGGCCGCTGTGCAAAATTGATGGCTGGCCAGCAGGAACTGGGGAATCTGGGAGAAATAAACAAGGAAGTTTTGAATAAATTTGACATAGCTCATCCCACATTTTTGTGCGAACTGAAATTGTACAAGCTACTACCTTATATCGGCCCAGAGAAGAAGTTTATACCCCTGGCAAGATTTCCTGCTATAGAAAGGGATATTTCATTAATTGCGCCACAAGAAGTCCGTTCAGGGGAGGTAATGGCTTTAATCAAAAAGATGGGCAGGGGTCTAGTAGAACAAGTGGCACTTTTTGACCAATATTTTGGAGAACAAATCTCGCACGGCTTTAGAGGCCTGGCTTACTCGATAAAATACCGAAGCAGAGAAAACACCTTAACCGCAGAGGAAGTCGACAAACTGCATGGACAAATACGCCAGGCCCTGATCGATGATCTTAAGGTACAGATCAGGTGATGCGAAAAAAGATGTAGAATTGCCGCTTGTTTTTGCTATCAAAATGTGATATACTTTATTATAGATTCCCTGCCATGCGCGTGCTGATTTAGTAAATTTTGAGCCATTAATATTTAATAGGGAACCTAAGGCAAGATGTGGCTGTAGGCTTCGACTTCGTCGAAGAAACAATAAACATCTGGAAAGGTACCCACCTGTACTAACAGGGTTCAAAAATTGCTAAACTCGCACGGCTTGTGCGGGGATTTTTTTTGCCAGCCAATAATAGCTATACGGCCGTCAGCAGCGTAAGCCAAAAAAAGGACAGCATGAAGGCTGATTTATTTGAGAAATCTAGAAAGAAAGAAAGCAAATTTGTTCCTCTGGCAGTACGTATGCGCCCGCGCACATTGGATGAATTTGTGGGGCAAGGGCATATATTGGGCCCACAGAAGCTGCTTACCAGGGCGATATTGGCCGACCGCATAAGCTCTTTGATATTATACGGGCCTCCAGGTACAGGAAAGACATGCCTGGCCTACGTTATCAGCAATGTCACCCGCTCGCATTTTGAAAGGGTAAATGCAGTGACCTCAAATGTGCAAGAGCTGCGCAATGTTATTGCTGCAGCCAGAGAAAGAAAAAGGATTTCTGCCGAGAAGACAATCCTTTTTATTGATGAAATCCATCGTTTCAACAAGGCCCAGCAAGACGTGGTATTACCCGATGTGGAAGAGGCGAATGTGGTACTTATCGGCGCCACCGTACACAACCCTTTCTTCTCTATAGTTGCGCCTCTGCTCTCGCGCTCAATAGTATTTTCCCTCAATCCCTTGAATGAAGATGAAATCTTCACGATTTTAAGCAATGCCCTTAGAGATAAAGAACGCGGCCTGGGAAAGATAAAAGTAAAGGCAGGGCAAAAAGCCTTACGCTATTTGGCCCGTCTCTGCGATGGAGATGCCCGTCGGGCACTAAATGCTTTAGAGATAGGCGCGCTTACCACAAAACCTGACAAGACAGGAGTAATACAATTCGACCTGAATGTGGCCGAGGAATCGATCCAGAAGAAAGCCGTGGTTTACGACAGGGACGAGAGCGCGCATTATGACACCGCCTCGGCCTTTATCAAAAGCATGCGCGGTTCCGACGCCGACGCTGCGCTTTATTGGTTGGCCAAGATGATTTATGCGGGCGAAGACCCGCGTTTTATCGCCCGCAGGATCGTGATCTGTGCGGCTGAAGACGTAGGCAATGCCGATCCGCAGGCACTGGTCGTAGCCAATGCGGCCTTGCAGATTTCCGAATTTGTAGGTCTTCCGGAAGCCAGGATTCCTTTGGCCCAGGCTACCGTATATATTGCCTGTGCCCCCAAAAGCAATGCTGCATACATGGGGCTGGAAAAGGCGCTCTCTGACGTAAAAGAGGGCAGGACTATGGAGGTGCCCAAACATCTGAGGGTAGGTACGTATTCCGGGGCCGAGAAATTGGGTCACGGGCAGGACTATAAATATGCTCATAATTATAAAGATCATTATGTCAAGCAGGATTATATCGCACATAAGAAAAAATATTATATCCCCACGACGATCGGGTATGAGAAGAAGATCAAAGAATGGCTGGAACAGCTAAAACAAAAAAAGTTTTAAATTTTGAATTTTTAATTATCTTATTATGAAGAATAAAATAAAAGCTTTAGCATTGTTTTCCGGAGGATTAGATAGCGTGCTGGCGGCACGGATTGTTGTTGAGCTGGGCGTTGATGTCGAGGCCGTTTATTTCGTAAATGCCTTCCTCCAGGGATACAGAGACCGCGCAACCATGGGCTCTTACCCTGTGCTGGCAGAGATTGCTCGAGAGGCAGGAATAAGATTGCATGTTGTAGATATTGCCCGAGCGCATTTGCAGATAGTACAAAGCCCCAAATACGGCTACGGCGAACACATGAATCCCTGCATAGATTGCCGCATAATTATGTTAAAGCAGGCCAAGGAGTTTATGCAAAAGAACGGCTTTTCTTTTATCGTTTCCGGAGAAGTCTTGGGCCAGCGGCCGATGTCACAGAGGCGGGAAGCCTTGAATATCATCGATCGCGACGCAGACTGCAAAGGATTGATATTGCGCCCCCTTTGTGCAAAATTATTAAAGCCTACTTCGGCCGAGGAAAAAGGCTGGGTAGACAGAGAAAAGCTATGCTCTTTTTCGGGGCGTTCGCGCAAACCGCAGTTGGTCCTCGCCCAGGAGTTGGGAGTCAAAAAACATCTTGCTCCAGCTGGCGGTTGTCTTTTAACAGACCCGGCTTTTGCAAGGAAGTTTAGAAACCTCTGCGGATTAGGCAAAGTCGATGTGCGCCAGGTGCAATTGCTTAAGATCGGCAGGCACTTTTACTTCTCCCCGGCCGGTATCAGGATTATAGTGGGCAGAGACGAACAGGAAAACAGCTATCTGGAAAAGGCGGCTTCTGCCCAAGATACGCTGATGAAAATGGGTGATTTCTCAGGACCCCTGACTATCATCCTTGGCAATGGCCTGGGCGAGATGGGTAAACTGTTAGAGGTTGCGGCCAGGATAACCGCGCGCTACAGCAAGGGCAAGGAGGAAAAGCTGGTGCGGGTCGAATATTGGAATAAGCGAGAGGAGAAAAGACATTCACTTTTTGTGCAGCCAACCCTGCCGGGGGAAAGCCGAGCAGACGGGTCTCTCCGGCTGGAAGACAGCTTAGCGAAATCAGCTTAAATCGAGTAAAAAAGTACAAAAACAGAAAGGGGCAGCGTTATGATAAGAAATGTATTATCATTATTGCTGGCTACATTGATAATCTTTGCCTTAGGCCTGCGGATGGGCATATGCCAGGATGCCGGGGCCAACGGCAATGTAGCTAAGATCTTACACAAGTTGGACCAGATTTTGGCCAATCAGGAAGAGATCTTTCGCCAGTTTGAAGTGGTCCAAGAAGAGCTGGAAATAATCAAAGTCCGGGCAACAAGAAGATAAGCGCTTTGCAATTTATGCTCAAATGAGGTATAATAACAGACTAAGTAGCTAACGCAGCTTCAAGAAAGTATTTCCTGACAATGACTGTAGAGATTAAGACAAAAGTTAGAAAGGAGATTAAGGAAAGGTTAAGCAAACAGAATAAAGCGCAGAGATTGCGTAAAAGCAGTTTAATAACACGCAAACTTATTAAGCTTAGCGAATTTAAAAAGGCCACTTTTGTGATGTTTTATATCGCTTCTAGCGAAGAAGTAGAAACAGCGCTTGCCATTGAATACGCACAGAAGGTGGGCAAAAAAATAGTGTTACCGACTGTATTAGTGAGAGAAAAAAGGATGATAGCTTCATTAGTGAAAGACTTGAGACGGGAATTATCCCCAGGCCCTTTTGAGATACCGCAACCTAAAAAGAAATACATCCGCGAGGTGCCTTATGAGTCGATAGATTTAGTAATTGTTCCCGGGCTTGCCTTTGATAGACAAGGCAACCGCCTAGGTCGCGGCGCAGGTTATTACGATAAATTCCTGGCAATGTTGCCTAAAGAAACTCCACGTATAGGCCTGGCCTTCGATTTTCAGGTTCTCAAGGACCTTCCTACTCTCTCTCACGACATCTCGGTCGACAAGGTAATCTCTGCTTAAGACAAGATAGGGAGGTTTTTATGTTTGATCAAATAAATATAACCCAGATTATCGCTTTGGGCCTACCTAGCGCGTTAGTCTTTTTTGCTTTGGGTTACTTTATTCGTAAATTTGCGGCAGAGAGAAAAGTCAAGCTGGCCGAAGCCAAAGCAAAGGAGATTTTAGAAAACTCCAAAAAAGATGCCGAAAGTATCCGCCGCGAAGCCAAGTTAGAGACCAAGGATTTACTCTATCGCACAAGGACGGAATTCGAGAAAGAGACAAGAGAGACCAGACAGCAGCTGAGCGCGTTAGAGAGAAGGCTGATGCAAAAGGAAGAGAATATCGACAGAAAAGTCGATATTCTGGATAAAAAAGAAAGATCCATCCAGTCAAGAGAGCGCAATATAGCAGCATATGAAAAAGAGGTAGCCCGCAGAAACGACGAATTAAAAAATCTGATCGAAGAGGAGAAACAAAGGCTGCAAAAAGTCTCCGGTCTTACCGCCGAGGCGGCAAAAAAGATACTCTTACAGAGATTAGAAGGCGAGGCCAAGCTAGAGGCCGCATCGCTGATTAGAAGGGTAGAGGAAGAGGCCAAGGAGACAGCGGACAAAAAGGCCAGGGAAGTAGTTAGCTTGGCTATCCAAAGATGTGCCGCAGACCATACAATAGAGTCTACGGTGAGCGTAGTCAGCTTGCCCAATGATGAGATGAAAGGCAGGATCATCGGTCGGGAAGGAAGGAATATTCGGGCCTTAGAGATAGCTACGGGCGTGGATGTCATAGTTGACGACACTCCGGAAGCAATCACTCTTTCCGGGTTCGATCTGGTAAAGAGAGAGATCGCCAGGACCTCTTTGGAGAGACTGATTTCCGATGGACGTATCCACCCTGCTCGCATCGAAGAAGTAGTAGCCAAGGTAAAGCAGGAGATGGAGGCGACGATAAGAGAGGAAGGCAAGCGCGCTGCCTTTGATTCCGGAGTACACAGATTACATCCGGAAGAAATAAAACTTTTAGGCAGATTAAAATACAGAACCAGTTTCGGCCAGAACGTCTTGCAGCATTCCAAGGAGGTAGCCTTTCTCTTGGGCGTAATGGCTTCGGAGCTGGGTATAGATTTTGCCCTGGCCCGTAGGGTGGGGCTTTTGCATGATATAGGCAAAGCCGTGGACCATGAAGTCGAGGGCACGCATGCCAAGATCGGAGCAGATTTAGCCAAGAAGTACGGCGAGAGTGAATTGGTCATTAACGCCGTTGCCGCGCACCATCAGGATGTAGAGGCCAGGTCGCTTTTGGCCGTTTTGGTCCAGGCCGCCGATGCCATTAGTGCAACCAGGCCGGGAGCCAGAAGAGAGACTTTAGAATCATATGTCAAGCGCTTGGAAAAGCTGGAGTCTATCGCCGATTCCTTTAAAGGCGTTGAGAAGGCCTATGCGATTCAAGCGGGAAGAGAAGTAAGAGTAATCGTGCAGCCAAATAAAATAAGCGACGCCGAAGCAGTAGTATTAGCCCGTGAGATCAAAAAAAAGGTAGAAGAAGGCCTAGAATACCCCGGACAGATAAAAGTCACGGTAATCAGAGAGACCAGGGCTATCGAATACGCAAAGTAAATTGAAAATTAAAAATTCAAAATTGAAAACTCTAATTAAAATAGATTGAATCTTAAGTTTATATCTTTATTTTGAATTTTGCATTTTAAATTTTGAATTAGCTAAAGGAGCTTATGAAGATTATATTTCTAGGAGATATAGTGGGCAGGCCCGGAAGAGACGCAATAAGAATACTCTTGCCCGTGCTTAAGAAGAAACATGGTATCGATGTAGCTATAGCCAATGCGGAAAATGCCGCCGGGGGCTCAGGTATTACCCCTCAAATTGCCGAGGAGCTATTTGGCTATGGGTTGAATATACTTACCAGCGGCGACCATATCTGGAAGAAAAGAGAGGTGTTGGATATATTAGATACTGAGGTAAGGGTTTTGCGGCCTGCGAATTATCCCAAGGGCTCCCCGGGAAGAGGCCACGCAGTTATAGAATTAGACAACCACAAAAAAATCGGCGTGATAAATTTAGAGGGCCGTGTATTTATGTCAAGTCTGGATTGTCCTTTTAAAGTTGCCCAGGAAGCCGTTGCAGAGTTGGAGAAGGAGACTCCCGTGATACTTGTTGATATGCACGCAGAGGCGACCAGCGAAAAAATCGCCCTGGGCTGGTTTCTCGATGGTTCGGTAAGCGCGGTCTTGGGCACCCATACCCACGTGCAGACTGCGGACGAGAGGATATTGCCGGGCGGGACAGCATATATTACAGACTTGGGCATGACCGGACCCTATGATTCTGTGATCGGCAGAAAGGTCGAACAGATCTTGGCCCGTTTTCTTACACAGATGCCTGTACGTTTTGAGATGGCCTCTGAAAATGTACAGTTGCACGGAGTTATTTTGGATATAGATGAAAAAACAGGAAAAGCAAAATCAATCGAAAGATTACAAAAAAAGCTAGAGTAAAAGGAGGAGACAATGTGGAATGGAGTAGACCGGCGTAAATTCCCGCGGGCAGAGTATCCTTGCCTGATAACTATTCGAAAATATACCCCCCCTCCGGTATCGATCTTGAGCCACACAGAGAATATAAGCGAAGGGGGCGTGCGTGTTATAATAGACCACAGGATAGATATAAATACAGAAGTAGACTTAGAGATCGATTTAAAAGATGCCCTTCCTAACATATCTTCCCGTGGCACCATCCGCTGGGTCAAAGAGGTAGCTTCCAAAGAAAGCCCTGTGCCAGATGCCAAAGAAAACGTCAAAGTGCTCAAAGGTTCCGTCAGTTGGGTCGAGGAGATCCCCCCGGCCAGAAAAGGCCTTCCCGCGCGTTTTGATACGGGAATACAGTTCCTGGGACTAAAAGCAGATGACAAGCGCAGGATCTCCGAGCTAGTAGATATCCTCCTGGGTAAAGGCGGCGACAAAAAGTAATGGCAGAGAAAAGGCGCATTTACACAGTTTCGGAGCTGACGCGCAAGATCAAGGTATTCTTAGAGGGCAGCTTTGCTCAGGTATGGGTCGAAGGAGAGATTTCGAATTTTAAACACCATACTTCCGGGCATATGTATTTTAGCCTCAAAGATGAATCCAGTGTATTAAATGCGGTGTTGTTCAAGAATGTAAATAAAGATTTCAAGTTTGAGCTAAAAGACGGAATACAGGTTATTTGCTTTGGGCGAATAGGGCTTTATGAACCCCGGGGTCAATATCAACTATATGTCACCAAGATCGAACCCAAGGGCATAGGCGCTCTGCAGCTCGCCTTTGAGCAGTTAAAAGAGCGACTAGCCAAAGAGGGGCTTTTTGACGAAAAACGTAAACAGCCGGTCCCCTATCTTCCCAGGACCATAGGCATTGTCACTTCTCCCACAGGCGCGGCCATCCGTGATATTTTACATGTTTTAAATAGACGCTTTGCCAATTTAGAGATTATTTTAAATCCCGTGCGCGTACAAGGAGAGGGCGCGGCGGCTGAGATTGCTCGGGCCATAGAAGAGTTTAACCAATTCGGGAAAATAGACGTGCTTATTGTCGGTCGCGGCGGCGGGAGCTTGGAAGACCTCTGGGCCTTTAACGAGGAAATAGTCGCCAGGGCAATCTTTAAATCACGCATACCGGTCATTTCGGCCGTAGGCCATGAAATAGATTATACGATTGCCGACTTTGTTGCCGACCTGCGCGCCCCTACACCTTCGGCGGCAGCAGAATTAGTCATTGTGCATAAACAAGAACTCATTGATAAGCTCGAGGATTTTTACTATCGGGCTACAAATGCAATTGTCAATCAGATTGCTTTCTTGGAAGATAGATTAAGCAGATTAAAAGAACGCTATGCCTTTAAGCAACCTTCGGATTTGATCCAGCAATATCAACAGACTATAGACAACCTATGTTCTAACCTTGATTCACAGCTCAAGCATTTACTGGAGATCCTTCAACAAAAAAACATAGCGCTTAGCGGAAAGCTCCAGGCCTTAAGCCCGTTGAATATTTTGTCCCGGGGCTACAGCATAACTTTGTGCTTGCCCGAAGAAAAGGCAATCACAGATACCCAAAGCCTTAAAGCAGGCACAAAAGTCAAAACACGCATAGCTCAAGGAGAATTTATTAGCGAAGTAGAGGAAATCATATGACTTAAAGCTTAAAGCTTAAAGCTTAATATGGGGAGATAGGCAAATATGGCGGATATTAAATTTGAAGAGGCATTGAAAAAGTTGGAAAAAATAGTCACAGAGCTTGAATCAGGCAAGCTCTCACTGGACGAGTCGTTAAAAAAATACGAAGAAGGCGTAAAGCTTTCACGTCTTTGCCATAAGACTTTACAGACTGCACAAAAGAAAGTTCAGGTATTGACTAAAAAGAGCGACGGCTGGGAGACCAAACCGTTTAACGAGGATGTAGAATAGCAGAAAGATGAAGCTGTTAGATAAGATCAACAATCCAGGTGACTTAAAAAAGTTTTCCATAGAGGAACTGGAAACTCTAGCTCAGGAGATCCGCCAGGAGGTCATGCTTACTGTGGCCAAGACAGGCGGGCACCTGGCCTCGAACCTAGGTGCGATCGAGCTGACCGTTGCCTTGCACTATGTTTTAGACGCTCCCAGGGATAAGATAATCTGGGATGTAGGCCATCAGGCCTACGCGCATAAGATTTTAACGGGCAGACGTAAGCGTTTTGCCACGCTTCGCCAATGGCAAGGTTTGAGCGGGTTTCCAAATAGAGATGAGAGTATTTATGATACCTTTACCGTAGGGCATGGTTCGACCTCGATTTCTACAGCTTTAGGCTTGGCCTGCGCATATGCCCAGCATAAAGAAGCTACCGACCATAAACATAGGGCAAAAATCGTCGCCGTAATTGGCGATGCCTCTTTAGGGGGAGGCATGGCTTTGGAGGCCTTAAATCACGCTGGACAGCTGAAGAAAGACCTCGTAGTCGTGCTCAATGATAACAAAATGGCTATTTCAAAAAGCGTGGGGGCCTTGAGCCATTATTTAAATCGTATCCTTACTATGCCTATTTATAACCGGATCAAACAGGATATCGAGAATGTGGTCAAGAGGGTTCCCCGTTTGGGAAGACGGCTTTTTCTTGCCGCCAAGCGTCTAGAGGAGTCTCTAAAAAGTCTGCTTGTTCCGGGAATGCTTTTTGAAGAATTGGGGTTTCGCTATTTCGGCCCCATAGACGGACATAACATCGAAGAAGTGGTGCGCACGCTTAAAAGCGCTATTGCATTCGGAGGTCCGGTGTTGATTCATGCCATTACCGTAAAGGGAAAAGGCTTTCCTCATGCCGAAGAGGTACCAGAGAAGTTTCACGGAGTAAGCTCTATTTCAGTGGATAAGAAGGTCTCTCGGCAGAAGACGTATACCCAGGTCTTCAGCGAGAAGCTTATTCGCCTGGCCAAGTATGATAAGCGGATAGTTACGGTCACTGCGGCCATGCCCGAGGGTACCGGTTTAGACAAATTCGCCCAACAATTTGCCAAAAGATTTTATGATGTGGGAATGGCTGAAGGACATGCGGTCGGTTTCTCCGCCGGGCTGGCTGCCACAGGGTTGCGTCCAGTCGTAGCCATCTATTCGACGTTTCTGCAGCGTGCCTATGACCAGATCATACAAGATGTTTGCCTGCAGAGTTTGCCAGTCGTTTTTGTACTTGACCGGGCAGGCATTGTCGGAGAGGATGGGGCGACACATCAAGGCGTTTTTGACTTAGCCTACCTGCGCCATATCCCCAATCTGAGTATTATGGCCCCTAAAGACGCGGAGGAGCTGGAGGCTATGCTGGAATTTGCGCTGTCCTTTTCCCGCGCTATAGCTATAAGATATCCCAAGGCAAAAGCGTATTTGCAGAAGAACATAGCCATTGAAGGCTATAGATTTCCAAAAATCCAATATGCTAAAGGGGAAATGTTGCGCGAGGGAGAAGACCTGGCTATTATCGCCTTGGGCAGTATGGTCTATCCCAGCCTGGAGACAGCGGCGATACTAGCCAAAGAGGGCATCGAATGCGCCGTGTGTAATGCCCGTTTTGCAAAACCACTTGATGAGCCATTGCTTAAAAAGATTTGCTCTCGGTACAGGACAGTATTAGTGGTTGAAGAAGGCGTAGGCGCCGGAGGATTTGGTTCTGCGGTTTTGGAGTTTGCGCAAAAAGAGCAGTTTCCAGTTGCGCACATAAAAACAATCGGTTTGCCTTGTGAGTTTATTTCTCAGGCCAAAAGAGCATTTTTGTTAAATAAATACGGTTTGACAGTCAAGGGTCTACTTGAAACCGTACGTAAGGAGCTAGGTCGCAGTAGTGAAAAAGGCAACAAAGCCTCATACCAAGGGTACCATAAGAATAGACCGAGAAAAGTGTAAAGGTTGCCGCCTTTGTATAATAAATTGTCCTAAGGGATTGATCGTCCTGGACGAGACTTTAAATAAAAGGGGCGTACACCCGGTATCTTTTAGCGAAGGAGAGTGCACGGGGTGCGCCCTTTGTGCTCAAATATGCCCGGAATGCTGCATCGAGGTGTATAAACAAGATTAAAATTCAAAATTAAAAATTAAAAACTATAATTCAAAATTCAAAATTTCAATTTTAAATTTTACATTTTGGTTTTTAATTTTGCACTTTAAATTTTTAATTTAGATCCTATGAATACAAAGATATTAATGACTGGAAATGAAGCAATAGGCGAGGCCGCGGTCCGCGCCGGCTGCGATTTTTACGCCGGATACCCCATTACCCCACAGAACGAATTGACAGCCTATATGGCCAAAAGGATGCCGCAGGAAGGCCGTATTTTCATCCAAGCCGAAAGCGAATTGGCCGCTATAAGCATGCTCATGGGCGCCTCAGCCAGCGGCAAGCGGGTGATGACTACGTCTTCCAGCCCCGGAATAAGCCTTAAACAGGAAGGGATCTCATATCTTGCCGGAGCCGAGCTTCCGGCGCTAATCGTGAATATTATGCGCGGCGGACCGGGTTTAGGCAACATCGCTCCCTCCCAATCAGACTATTTCCAGGCCACAAAAGGAGGAGGCCATGGGGATTATCACTGTATTGTGCTGGCACCTTCTTCGGTGCAAGAAGGTTATGATCTGGTATTTTTGGGTTTTGAGCTCGCCGATAAATACCGTTTGCCCACAATCATCTTAGGAGACGGCATGTTGGGGCAAATGATGGAGGCTTTGGAGCTATCAGCTTTCAGCTCTCAGCCGTCAGCCGGGAAAAAACCATGGGCGTTGACGGGATGCAAAGCAAGAAAGCCCAATATAGTGAAGTCTTTTTATATGCACGAAGGCGGTCTGGAAGAATTTAATAAAAAGCTGCAGAAGAGATACCGGCAGATCGAAAAGCAAGAACAGCGTTTTGAAAATTCGCATTTGGACGATAGTGATATTGTTTTGGTGGCCTATGGCAGCATGGCCCGTATCGCACGCAGTGCTGTCGATGCCCTGCGCAAAAAAGGAAAAAAAGCGGGACTTATACGACCGGTCACGCTGTGGCCTTTCCCTTTCGACATATTCGATAATTTGCTAAGGAAAAAAAAGAAGATCAAATTTTTTGTCACGGAGATGTCCTACGGGCAGATGCTTGAAGATGTGCGCCTGGCAGTCAATGGCCGTGCGCCGGTCGACTTTTTTGGCCGCTCCGGAGGAGGCATACCCACTGTTGAAGAAATCCTGGAGAAGATCTAGCTATCAGCTATCAGCTTTCAGCTGTCAGCCGAAAGCTTAATATAGGAATTATAATGAAGAAGATATTTGCGCGTCCCATGTCCTTGCGCGATATTGATACCCATTATTGCGCCGGTTGCGGACACGGTATAGTACACCGCTTGGTCTGCGAGATAATCGATGAGCTGGACATAAGAGAAAAGACTATCGCTGTTTGTCCGGTAGGTTGTGCGGTGATCGCCTATGATTATTGGGACTTTGATTGCTGCGAAGCCGCTCACGGCAGGGCCATGGCCGTGGCTACAGGCATCAAAAGGGTCCAGCCCGATAAATTTGTTTTCACCTACCAGGGGGATGGCGATCTGGCCGCTATCGGCACAGCCGAGACAGTGCATACCGCCAACCGCGGAGAGAATATAAGCGTAGTCTTTATCAACAACGCTGTTTATGGCATGACCGGCGGGCAGATGGCCCCTACCACATTGGTTTCGCAAAAGACCACTACTACACCTTTAGGTAGAAATGCCGCCAGAGAAGGCCATCCTTTACGTGTGTGTGAGCTGTTGTCTGGCCTGGCTTCAGTAGCGTATTTGGAGCGCACTGCCTTGGATTCTTCGGGCGCGGTCATAAAGACCAAGAAGGCGCTCAAGAATGCCTTTCTCAACCAACTCCAAGGCAAAGGATTTTCCTTGGTAGAGATACTCTCCCCTTGCCCGACATGTTGGGGCAAATCCCCGGAAGAATCATTGCGCTGGGTCAAAGAAGAGATGACCAAGGTTTTCCCTTTAGGGAGATACAAGTGAGAGAAGAGATTATTTGCGCAGGCTTTGGCGGCCAGGGGATAATGCTTTTGGGCAAAGTCATCGCCCAGGCCGCATTGAAAGAAGACAAGTACGTGACCTGGATACCTTCTTACGGCGCTGCTATGCGCGGAGGTACCGCCTTTTGCATGGTAGTCGTCTCCGATAAAGAGATCGCCTCGCCTTATGTAGACACACCCGATACGTTATTCGTGTTTAATCAGCCTTCCTGGGATAAATTCAAGGCAAAAGTCAAAAGTAAGGGTTTGGCTCTGGTCAACTCCACATTGGTCAGCGAGAAAAACCCACCTAAAAATATAAAAGTCGCTTCCGTACCTTTTACAGAGATGGCCGTTTCTTTGGGCAATGTGCGCGTGGCCAACATGGTAGCTTTGGGAAAATACCTAAAAGAAAAAGATATGTTTAAGCCCAAGACTGTATTTGAGGTGTTCTCGGAGATCGCCCCCAAGGGTAAAAAAGGCCTGATCGAAATAAATAGAAAGGCGATAGAAGAGGGGTTTAATAGATGATTAAAGTCCGTCCTTCGCTTCGCTCAGGACTGCGCTCGAATATTTCCCGAAAGAGAGATTTTAGAGATGATTAAGGTTCGCTTCGCCCCGTCGCCTACAGGATATCTTCATACCGGAGGGGCCCGGACTGCACTTTTCAATTGGTTATACGCCCGTCACAATAAAGGGATATTTGTATTAAGGATTGAAGATACAGATAAAGAGCGTTCAGAGAAAAAATATTTGGACCAGATTTTAGAGGACTTAGAATGGTTGGGTCTTGACTGGGACGAAGGGCCGTTTTTTCAGAGCCAACGCATTAAGAACTATCTGGAAAAAGCACAAAAAATTCTAGATGAAGGCTTAGCTTATAAAGAGGGGCAGGCGATAATTCTACGCACACCCCAAAAAATGTTCGAGTTTACCGATCTGATCCGCGGCCAGATCAAGTTCGAAGCAGGTTCCTTTAAAGACCAGGTTTTGATAAAATCCGACGGCACTCCCACATACAACTTTGCCTGTTGTGTAGATGACCATGATATGGGCATTACCCATGTCATTCGCGGAGACGATCACATCTCCAATACGCCCAAGCAACTGGCGATATACGAGGCGCTTAAGGTAGAGCCACCGCAATTTGCGCACATCCCCTTGATCGTGGCCCAGGACCGCTCGCGGCTTTCCAAAAGAAAAGGGGCCAGACCGCTTTCTGATTATAGAGAAGAGGGATATCTTGCGGATGCGCTTTTTAACTTTTTAGCCCTTTTGGGCTGGTCGCCGGGAGACGATAGCCAGGTTCTCTCAAAAGAGGCGATTATATCAGGTTTTTCTTTAGAAAGGGTCCTGAAGTCCGCGGCCTACTTTGACGCCGAGAAACTGGAGTGGATGAATGCCCAGCATATTATGAATGCGGACAACAAAACGCTGGTTGAGAAGCTAATACCTATGTTTCTTGAGAAAAAACTAATAACCAAGGATTACGACCAAAGAAAGTTAACTCGGATAATCGAATTATGTAAGCCGCGGGTAAAAAAGTTATCCGATTTTTTAGAGGTAGGCGATTTTTTCTTTGTCTCTAAAATTGAATATAGCGATGAGGCAAAGGCATTTTTAAAAAAAGACGAAAAGACAAAAAAGATAATTCAGGATTTAAGCGAGGCCCTGCAAAAATTGGATGCCTTTGATGTAGAGGCTGTAGAGGCTGCCTGCCGAGGAGTAATTTCCGATTTAGACATTAAGCCGGGAGCGTTGATTCACCCTACAAGAGTCGCTTTGACCGGCAAAAGAGCCGGCCCCGGTTTATTCGAGCTTATGAGTGTTTTGGGAAAAGAAGAAGTGCTGAAAAGATTACAGCAGTCCTTGGAACTTATCCAATAAACAATAGAACATAAACTGTAAACAAAATTTTGCCCTGTGGTGTAATCGGCAACACGACTGACTCTGGATCAGTTATTTCTGGTTCGAATCCAGACGGGGCAGCCAA
>JAFGHF010000021.1 GCA_016939375.1 Candidatus Omnitrophota bacterium
GAAACTACTATATTCCTCACACCAAGGTCTTCAAAGGCCTTGATACAATCATCTGCCTGCTTGACTAAAGCAGTCTCTGTATTCTTTAGTTTCAGGTAATTTTCCCTTAATGACCCGGAATTTACCCCTATCCTAATGGGGATATTCCTTTCCTTTATTTTTTCTGCTATCGCTTTCCATTCGCTCTTTTTAAAAATATTGCCCGGGTTTATCCTTATCTTGTCCACGCCCGAGTCGACGGCCTGCAGGGCAAACTTATAATTAAAGTGGATATCCGCCACTAAGGGTACTCGGCTCTGCTTCTTTATCTTTGCGATAGCCTGCGCGTCTTGCATGTCTTTTACGGCGACTCTGACGATTTCACAGCCTACGGCCTTTAAATCTTCGAGCTGTCTTAATACCGAACGGATATCCTTAGTGGGCACCTTAGTCATAGATTGGATCAAAATCGGATGTTTGCTGCCGATAACGACTTTACCTATTGTTACTGCTTTTGTGTTCTTACGTTTTATCTTGAGTGCCATTTTACCAACCAATCGTTGATCTTGTCCCAATAACCATAACGCACAAGGTCGTTAAAAAGAATAAATACCGCCAGGATGATGATAAACCCAAAGCCGATGTCGGTGATCTTCTCCTCCACTTTCTCGCTAATCGGCTTCTTGCGTAATTTCTCAATGCCTAAAAACAAGAGATGGCCACCGTCCAGTATCGGAATAGGCAGCACATTAAAAATCGCCAAAGCCAGGCTAAGCATCGAGGTCACATGCAACAGGGCATTGATCCCGTATTTAGCCGCCTCCGCGGTGATGTTATATATACCTACCGGACCGGTAACGGCCTCCTTTAAAGAGAGGTGCCCGATGATCAAAGAGAATATTGCCTTTAAAGTTAAGTATGTCAACTTGATGATATTCACAAAGCTGACTTTTAGTGCTTTGATCACGCCGTAACGCTCCTCGATGATCTCATCCGAAGGCGCGATACCTATCAAAGAGACTTCCCTTTCCTTCCCGAACAAGTCCTTTTCTATCTTTCTTTCCGGGGCAATAAGAAAATTAAGCTCCTGGTCCCCGCGCAACAGCTTGACCTCGATATCACCTTTTATTTGCTTCTCCTTGATATTATCTAATACGTCGTTCCAGTAAGTTACCTTCTGGCCATTGATCTCAATGATCTTATCGTCTTTCAGGATCCCGGCCTTAGCCGCAGGCATATCCTTGATCGCCTCGCCCACGGTAGCGCTCATTTGCGGGAAACCTATGCAATATACCGCCCAAAGGAAGAAAAACGACAAAATATAGTTCGATATGGGACCGGCGAACACGACCCTCGCCCTAACCCCAGGACTCTGCGCATAGTATTCGTGTTTTTCCCCTTTGCATTCCTTACGCACATCTCCGGCCAATTTGACATAACCCCCGAAGGGGATAAGGCACAATTTAAAATTCACGTCTTTGAATTTGAAGCCAAAAAGCTTAGGACCAAAACCCAAAGAAAACTTTTCCACCTTTATGCCTGCTCTTCTGGCCGTCCAAAAATGGCCGAATTCGTGCACAAAGATCAAAATGCTGATGATGACCAAAAAAATAATAGTACTCATTTACCTCCCCAATTTGCGAATCAATTCGTTTGCCTGGACCCTGGTAACCCTATCCAACTCCAGCAAGTCCGAGATCTTGCTGCTGTTGCCGACATCCTTATGTTTTTTTAGTAGTCTTTCTATGATCTGTGGAATCTGGGTGAAAGATATCTTCCCGTCCAGAAACGCTTCGACCGCTTCCTCGTTTGCCGCATTCAGTACACAAGGCAGCATGTTATTCCTGGATGCCGCGTAATAAGCAAGCTCCAAACAGGGAAACTTGCCAAAATCCGGCTGGCTGAATGTAAGCGCTTTTAATTTAGCAAAATCCAACTTTAATTGTCCGTTGTTATACCAACGCTCCGGAAAACTCAATGCATATTGGATCGGCAGCTTCATGTCCGTTACCGCCAACTGCCCCAAAACAGAACCATCGATAAATTCCACCAATGAATGTATGATCGCTTCCTTATGAATGATTACTTTTATCTTATCCAAGGGCAGATTAAAAAGCCACTTCGCTTCTATGACCTCCAGGCCTTTATTCATAAGTGTCGCCGAATCGATGGTGATCTTTTTGCCCATCTTCCAACGCGGATGCGATAACGCCTCTTTTGGCGAAACGCTTCGTAAGCGCTGTTTGCTGTAATCCGCCAAAGGTCCTCCGGAGGCTGTAAGGTATATGGAATTTACCATGCCTAAGTCATAACCTTTCAGGCATTGGAAGATCGCATTCTGCTCGCTGTCCACAGGGACTATGCGCGCCTGGCGATGCCTTAGCAACTCCGCATTTACTATATGTCCGGCGACGACCAACGATTCTTTGTTGGCCAGGGCTATCTTCTTATTGGCCTTTATCGCCTCAAGTAACGGCAATAAAGCTATGCTGCCCGTGATAGATATAACGACCGCGTGAGCGCTGGGGAGCGAAGCTAATCTGCAAACCCCCTCCAACCCAGACAAAACCTTAATATTTCTCAGTTGACCACTTAATCTCTGGGCCGCTTGCTGATCATAGACAGCGACAAACGCCGGTTTAAATTTTTCCGCTTGCGCCCTAAGCGCCCTAATATTGTTTCCCGCGCAAATCCCCAGAAGGTTGAACTTATC
>JAFGHF010000022.1 GCA_016939375.1 Candidatus Omnitrophota bacterium
GAGAAAGGTCGTAAGACGGAGTCGAACCACCAATACATTCGACTCCGCTCAGTATTGATGGTGAGCGCAGTCCCGAGAAAGGTCGTAGGACGGAGTCGAACCACCGAGGTAAACCCCGTTAGAAATAAAACGCGAAAAGCACCTCTATCGCATTCGCTAAAAATTTCTAACGGGGTAAAGGCAGGTTGACAGTAGATTATTTTTAGGCTATACTATTGTATCGCTCGGGCATTGCGGAAGTGGCGGAACTGGCAGACGCGCTAGCTTCAGGAGCTAGTGGGAGCAATCTCATCGGGGTTCAAATCCCCGCTTCCGCACCATTTGTCCCCCTTGGGCCTACCAAGTTACATGTTTGCAATTGTGTAACAATTATGTTAAAATAATATACAGCATGAAATCTAATTCGGTCATAGTAAGTGGGGCTCTCTGTATATTGGTCTTTGGCTCCCTAGCTGTCTATTTAGGATGGGGCTGGTGCCAAAATTTCTTGCCGGAAGCCGAAGCTACCAATTTCGTATTTCTTATATTTTTTACAGCGATCGGGCTTTTGGCTTTTGCCATTGGCCTGGCGATGTTGTGGGAGCTCATTAAGAGGGTATTAAGCCAATCAAATAAACAATAACCTGCCAGATGAAATCTACAATCTTTACAATAAGCATAGCTATTTTCGGCTTGGCTTTCGGCTGGCTGGCAATTTACGTAGGTATAAGCTGGTGGCAAAATTTTATCCCGCAGGTAGAAGCGCTTAATTTTCTTTTTCTTTTGGTCTTTGCCGCTATCGGGCTTCTCTGCGTCTGCGTAGGACTGGCAATGCTTTGGGGAGTCATCAAAAGAACGCTGATAACCTCAGAAAGCGAAGAGCCCTCTGAAGAAATCCTTCCTCCCTTTGAGATTTAATCTGCATTCGAATCCCCGTGAAAATCAGTTATCATAGTCTCAACGTTTAGCCTATCTCCTTCTGTAGAGATGATTATCGCCCCATGTCGCCATGTCTTATAGACCTCTGAACCCACATGTTTTAGTCTTTGCTCGACCTGCGTTGAGGCAAACCCGGAAGGGCCGCCACTTTCGGCACTGATCACCGCTGCTTTAGGGGCGACAGACTCAAACAATCTTTCCTCTTCTATACCTTCATCGCTTCCGTGATGAGGAACCTTGATAACATCGGATTCCAATATTTCCCCCAAAGCCAAGAGTCTTTTAATCCCCTCACGCTGCACATCCGCGCAAAAAAGAAAGGCTATGTCCTTATATTCCAATTTTAATACCAAGGAATTGTTATTGGCATCGGCTCCGGTCTCTTTTAAAAAATGACCAGAAGGGTGTAAAAATACTATTTTGACGTTTGCAAAACCCGATATCGCATCTCCCCTCTTCACCCTGTGATATCGGGGAGCATGCTCCTCTAAGGCCTTTTTGTAATTTTCGTAGCTATGAGAAGCTTTAGGCAAGCCGTTGTCGAATACGTAGCCAACTTTTGTATTTTTTAAGACGCTTGCTAAGCCTCCCACGTGGTCATCATCGGCGTGGGTAAGCACAAGAGCATCTATCCTGTCGATGCCCTTGTTGTGCAAAAATGGTAAGATCACCCATCTTCCCGCTTCGTCTTCCCCTCCCCGGCCACCGTCAATCAACATCGTCCCTGAATTTGGAAACTCGATGAAAATAGCGTCTCCATGACCTACATCAAAAAACGTGACTCTCATCCGCCCGTCTTCTCTGGCAAATTGAGGGCTCCAAACAAAAAAGTTAATCACCAGAAGAATAATGATCAAAATCTTGCCTTGAGAAAGCTTCAATCTTCTATGTTTAATAACGCTCAACAAACCTCCATAATAGACAAAAAAAGCAAGAATCCCCGGACTGGGATAATAAAAATATGCAAACGGAATCTTGACGAACAGTTTGACTGTTACAATTAGGATGTGCAGGCTAATCCAGCTTAAGCGAGCAAGGATTATTCCCATAGACGGCCATAGGCTGGCAAAAAATAAAAAACTTGACCCTATGGCAACACTTAAAAATAAAAGAGGGATGACAATCAAATTGGCCAATATCGCTACGGGAGAGACGATATTGAAATAAAAGGCCACTAAAGGCGCAACCCCTATCCAAGCACTGAGGGAAACAGAAAAAGCCTTGATTAGATAACAAAGCAATCGGTTGCTCGCGGAAAAGGCGTTTTCTATTGTCGGCGCAAAATAGACTATTGAGACGACACTTAAGAACGAAAGTTGAAAGCCGGCATCAAACAAATATTGCGGACGGTAGATTAAAATAAGTAACGCTGCCAGGCCTAAGGAGTTGTATATATTGACTTCTCTGTGTATCAAAAATCCAAGCAATACTATAACCGCCATAATAGTGGCCCTGACAACAGAAGGCCGGGCACCGCTGAGTATTGCATAAGCAATCAAGAGTAAAATGACTAAAGCATAAACAATATTTCTAGGTAAGCGCAAAAAACTAAAAAACGCGACTAAAAGCACGGCGGCCAATCCTATATGCAAGCCGCTTATGGCTAGGATGTGAACGGTGCCGGTGTTTACAAACATGTCCTTTATATCCTGGGATAAAAGCCTGCGTTCTCCCAATAAGATAGCGGATAAAAGTCCGCCTTTTTGCTCATCTAAGTTTTCAGAAATAGTTTTTCTTAAACTTTGCTTAAAATGGGCTATCGCAGCAAATATAACGTTATTTGCCCTATCGCAAGAGGATAACCTTAAGACATCTTCTCCCTTCGCCGATAAGACGGCAAATATATTATGATTGGCCAAAAACTCCCTGTAATCAAAGCCTCCGGGATTCCTCAAGGAGTATGGTCTGCGCAAAGTGCCCTTGATGAGCAATTCATCGCCAAAATCGGCCTGCGCCTGGCCATAAACCGTCGCCCTGATCAAACCTTGAACACTGTGCCAATGCTCGCTCTTTTTTAAGGCGTTGGCCTTAAGGTCAAAGGTTTTACCGCTATTGCCATAACGTGTGCGGTAAGGCTCAGGGGTAGAAACTACTCCACCTTTTACATAGACGAGTTGTTTTTGCGTTTTTGTAAAGTTGCTGATATGGTTAGCGCTCAAGCATTGAGAATACCTATAGTTTAGGAACCCGCAAAACAATACTGTAGCCGCTAACAAAAAAGAGAATATAGGTCCTTTTCTTAAGAAAAATGCTGAGAGCGCTAAAAATAAAACGGCAAAAAGCAAGGCAAAAAAATAAGGCATATGGATGAACCTACCCATCCATATCCCCAGACCGAAAAAGACGCTTATTATGGCAAAAGGACTCTTTTTCAAAAATTATACTGACTTCATAAAAAGTTAATTCTTAGGGATCAACGAAGAATCTACTTCCTCTTCTGACTTGGCGTGATTTGCTTTAAGCCAACCTTCATATCTCACCTTTTCTACCCATTGGTGAGAGAAATCTTCGGTGTCTATAACGCCAGTGCTGTATTTCATCTTGCTGAAGTTATTTGAAGTCAAATATTTATTATTTAGGCAAACATCATATAGCGGCGTACCCTTAAATGGCGTAAATATCGAAAAAGAAGAGTAGAAATTCGGATTTATGGACTTAAGCTTGGCGGCAAAGTCTATCGTGTCAAAGATTTCCCGTTTTGTCTCCCCGGGAAGACCTATCATCCAATAAGAGGCCACGTCAAGCTCGATTTCTTTTAGAAATCTAACTATTTCTTCGGCTCGTTTAAGATCTACCGGCTTATGCATTATTTCCGATAAGACCCTTTGATTGCCGCTTTCTATGGCGATGATTATCGCATAACAACCGCTTTCCTTCATCTTTAGCAATAATTCCTTATCCAGCTTATTGACGCTTAAACCGCTGGGGGCCATCCAAGAGATATTGAATTTTCTGTCGATCATGCCCTGAAATACTTCTAAGGCACGCTGGCGGTCGAAAGTAAGGTTATCATCCTCAAAATGTATTTCTTTGACACCATAATCCTTGATAAGCAATTCGATCTCGTCAAGGATGTTCTCGGGGCTGCGGGCCCTAAATTTTGTGCCGTGCATTCTGAAGCTGAAACAAAAACTGCAATTAAATGGGCAACCCCGGGAGCTAAATAGAGAGGCAAATGGCTTGTGCTTGATCACGCCGTGGGCGCAGGGGACCGAAGAATATTTTGCAAAATCCACAAGGTGCCTTGCCGGCAAGGGCAGGCTGTTGACATCTTCAATAAAAGGTGCGTCCACTATTTTTTGATGATGGCCCAGGTCATCACGCAGCAGATTTATGATCGCCCGCTCTCCTTCTCCTCTCACTACAAAATCAATATTAGGGTCGTCGAGGCATTTCTGCGTTTCTGAGGTCGGATAGCCTCCCCCGACAACTGTCAATATCTCTTTCGAAGCTTCTTTGGCCAAGCGGCAGACTTCATGGACATTGCATGCTTGGCTCGAATATAAAGATGATACCCCCACGACATCAGGCGCATAACCAGAAATCACTTCTTTGATCTTGGCAAAAGACATGCCAAATCGGATAAACCCTTGGCCTATTTCTTCTTCATGCCCAAAATCCTCAAGAGTAGCATCCAAGATTTTCACTTTATAGCCCTCTTGCACAAGGACCGCGGCAATAGCAAAAATCCCGTTAGGGATACCCACCCTTTTCCTTTCTACTTTTACTTCAATGGTGGTGGGAGGATAAATCAACAAAACCTTCTTCATGGCAAAATCCTTATAGTCATTGCAAAACTATCAGATCTTTGATCGTTTTAAATTTTTTCTCACCGATTCCTTTAACCTGCATCAGCTCTTCTTTTGTCGTAAAAGGGCCGTTGGCCCTGTGATATTCTACTATTCTCTCAGCTAACACTTGTCCGATGCCAGAAAGTCTGCAAAGCTCATTTACATCTAGACTATTTATATTGACTGACGCCTGTTGAGCAATAAGACTGTCCAATTGTCCTCTTTGGGCTTTTAACTGATGGTGCTGAACCTTTAATTCAACATTGCTATTTGAATTTTTATAAGCGCTGGAGCCTAGGCCTGCGATAAAGGCGAGAATTAAAAACAAGAGGATAATCTTTTCCTGACGGGTTAGGTCAAATATCAGACCACAATGCTCACCAGCTTGTTCTGTATCACAAGGAAGTTTTTGATCTCTTTGCCTTCTATCCACTTTGTAACTTTCTCATCGCCAAGTACGATTTCCTTTATTTCTTCTTCTTTGGTCCCGACGGCAACGGTTATCTTGGCGCGTACTTTACCGTTTACCTGCACTACGATCAAGACCTCTTCTGCTTCTATAGCATCCCGGTCATACTGGGGCCAGGGGCGTTGAAAAATACTGCCTTTTTCACCCAGCCGCTGCCACATCTCCTCTGCTATATGCGGCACGAACGGCGAAAGCAGGACCACTGTGGTACAAACGGCTTCTTTTATTACCGCCGCATCTGCTTTCTCTTCTTTGGCCTTATAGACCTCATTGACCAGTTCCATCACCGAACTGATGGCAGTATTAAAATGGAATTCGCGCTCTAGGTCATCCGTGACTTTTTTAATAGTCAGGTGCGTCTTTCTCTTCAGGCTAGCTGTAGTTTTCTTCTCTTCCGCTGAGGGCTGATGGCTGAAAGCTGAAAGCTGATCAACCAACCTCCAGACCCGGTTTAAAAAACGCCAGGCCCCTTCTACCCCCCGGTCATTCCACTCGGCATCTTTCTCCGGCGGCCCTATAAACAATGTGTAAAGCCTTTGCGTATCGGCACCATATTTGGCGATGAGCTCATCGGGGCTTACCACATTGCCTTTGGATTTGGACATCTTGGCCCCGTCTTTCACGATCATGCCCTGGGTAAAAAGCCTTTTAAATGGCTCATCAAAGTTGATCAGCCCCAAGTCAAAAAATACCTTGGTCACAAACCTGGAATAAAGAAGGTGCATAATCGCGTGTTCTATACCCCCGATATACTGGTCTACCGGCAACCATTTATTTACTACATCGCTGTCAAAAGGCTTATCTTTTTCCTTTGGCGAGAGGTAGCGCAAGTAATACCAACTGGAATCCACAAAGGTGTCCATTGTATCTGTTTCGCGGGTGGCTTTTTCTCCACACTTGGGGCATCTGGTATTGATAAAGCCGGGGACTGTCTTTAATGGTGATTCGCCATGGGGCTTAAATTCCACTTTCTCGGGGAGTAAAACCGGTAAGTCTTTCTCGGCCAGGGGAACCTCCCCGCATTTCTTACAATAGACAATAGGGATCGGCGCCCCCCAATATCTCTGGCGGGAGATCAGCCAATCTCTTAAACGATAATGCATTGTCCGCGAGCCAATCCCTTTTTCTTGCATAAAGTCGGCTATATCGTCCATGGCCTGGCGGTTATCCAGGCCGTTAAACTGCCCGGAATTGACCATTGCGCCATCGTCTTCATACGCAGACTGCATTTTTTGCGCTTTAAGCGGTTCCCTGGGGTTGTCGATTACTACTTCTATAGGCAGATTATACTGCTTAGCGAATTCAAAATCTCGTTGATCATGGGCAGGGACCGCCATCACAGCACCTGTGCCGTATTCCATCAAGACATAATTGGCGATCCAAAGCGGAATCTGCCTTGAGTTTACCGGATTGATCACATATCTACCGGTAAATATACCTTCTTTAGTTACCCCTATATCGGCCCGGGCGATTTTATTTTGGCTTCGCACCTTTTCGATGAAAGCAATTATATCTTCTTTCTTCTCGACCCCTCCTATTAAGTCCTTAATCTTAGGGTGTTCGGGGGCCAAGACCATATATGTGGCGCCGTATATAGTATCAACCCGCGTGGTAAAACAGCTTAAGACCTCGTTTTCGCCAACAATGGGAAAATCTATCTTCACGCCCTGGCTTTTTCCTATCCAATTCTGCTGCATTATCTTTACCCGCTCAGGCCAGTGTTTTAACTTGCTCAGATCTTCCAAAAGCCTCTGGCTATACTCGGTAATCCTAAAAAACCATTGCTCCAGCTCTTTTTCCGTGACCTGGGTATCGCAGCGCTCACAACAACCATTGACTACCTGCTCATTGGCCAGAACCGTCTGGCAAGAGGGGCACCAGTTTACTGCCGCCTTCTTCTTAAAGGCCAGGCCCTTTTTATAAAGCTGCAGGAATATCCATTGGGTCCACTTATAATAATCAGGAAGGCAGGAAGTCACTTCCCTCTGCCAATCATAACCAGTACCCCAAGCCATCAGCTGTTTTTTCATCTTCTCGATGTTTCTTAAAGTAGATATTTTAGGGTGGATGCCGTCCTTTATCGCCGCGTTCTCCGCAGGCAGGCCAAATGCATCCCAGCCCATAGGAGTAAGCACATTATAGCCTTTCATCATCATATAGCGGGCTACCACATCTCCTATAATATAGTTGCGGCCGTGCCCCACATGAAGAGATGCCGAAGGATAAGGAAACATCATCAGGCAGTAATACTTGGGCTTGGGCGAGCTGGGGTCCATCTTAAAAAGCCCCTCCTTCTGCCAATATTTCTGCCATTTATGTTCGACTTTTTTGAAGGGATAACCTTTTTCTTCCATATTTTCTTCCTGTTTTGGTGCTAAAAATTTTAACACAAAATAAACTTTAAGACAAGTAAAACTATTTAAACGGGCCTTGACATTTTGGCCTGCGGCAATTATACTAATTATGCTATGAAACGCAAGAATAATGTCACTTTATGGAGTTCTCTTCTTCTCTTTTTGGCGGGGCTTTTTATATTGAGCCTGCCCTCTGCCCTTTCAGCTGTAAAAGACCCTGGTATTGTCTGCGTGGTCGATATTGATGACATGATAATCAACCCCATAGTCCAGGAAATCGTCGCCGGGGCCATTGAAACCGCCCAAGAGAAGGATTCCCAGTGCCTAATCGTGCGCATGGATACACCGGGCGGACTGATGGAATGCACCCATAAGATAGTCAAAGACATTATGAATTCACCCATCCCTGTAGTTGTCTATGTCTGGCCGCAAGGTGCGCGGGCCGCTTCCGCGGGTGTATTCATCACTATTTCCGGGCATTTTGCCTCTATGGCTGACTCCACGCATATAGGGGCTGCCCATCCTGTAGTGATGAATAAGTCCTGGGGCAGCATTGACGAAGAGATGCAAAACAAGGTGCTTAATGACGCCGAGGCATGGATAGAATCGCTGGCAAAAAACAGGGACAGAAATGTGCAATGGGCCCGCAAGGCAGTCACGGAAAGCGTCTCCATTACCGAAAAGGAAGCCCAGCGCTTAAACGTAATCGACTTCGTGGCCAAGGATTTGGATGAACTTTTGGAACACCTTGATAACAAAGAGGTAGAGATCAATAACACTGCGGTCACCTTGCACACAAAAAATGCGCCGTTATATTTCATTGAGCAAAGCGCGCGGCAAAAATTCCTCAACAATCTGATCAATCCCAACATCGCTTATATTTTCATGCTTTTGGGCTTTTTCGGGCTTATTTATGAAGTCACTCATCCCGGCTTCGGTTTTCCCGGCATAGCCGGCATAATCTGCCTGCTCCTGGCTTTTTACGCTTTTCAGGTCTTGCCTACGAATTACGCCGGCCTTGCTTTGATTATCCTGGGACTGGCATTTTTTGTAATTGAAGCCTTTACCCCTACATTCGGGGCGTTTACTTTAGCAGGGGTTGTCTCTTTAGTCTTCGGCTCGACAATACTTTTCAACCAACCCTATGAATTCTTAAGGGTCTCTTTAAGGTTAATTATCCCCACCGCCGTGGGCTTAGGGCTGATCTTCACATTTTTGGTCACGCAAGTAATCCGGGCCCATAGAAGAAAGACAACAGTCGGAGCCGAGGCTCTGGTAGGCCAAGTCGGACTGGCCAAGAGCAACATCTCAGAAGAGGGCAAAGTCTTTATACACGGAGAGCTCTGGGATGCCGAAAGCAAGGATAAGATCAAAAAAGGCGAAAAAGTCGAGATTGAAAAAGTCGAGGGGCTGAAATTAATCGTAAAAAAGCATATCGAAAGGAGTGAGTAAAATGCCGATACTTCTTGTTGTAGTCGTTCTCTGGATCTTAAGCTGCATTAAGATCTTAAGGGAATACGAAAGAGCGGTGATATTTCGCTTGGGACGAGTCTTGGGCGAAGCCAAAGGGCCCGGCCTTATATTTGTTTTCCATCCCATCGACCGCTCAGAAAGAGTGAGCCTAAGGACAATAACACTTGATGTGCCTCCTCAAGACATCATTACCCGGGACAATGTCTCGGTAAAAGTAAACGCCGTTGTGTATTATAGGGTTATGGACCCTAATAAAGCAGTGACTGAGATCGAAGATTACAATTTCGCCACATCTCAAATCTCACAGACGACTTTAAGAAGCGTTGTAGGACAAGTCCTGCTTGATGACCTACTCTCTAACAGAGAAAAAATAAACTCATCGCTACAGGAGATAATCGATAAGCAGACTGATCCCTGGGGCATAAAAGTTTCGGTAGTGGAAATAAAGCATGTCGACTTGCCTCAGGAGATGCAACGGGCAATGGCCCGTCAGGCAGAGGCTGAAAGAGAGCGCCGGGCTAAGGTCATTTCCGCAGCAGGAGAATATGAAGCGGCTGAAAAGTTGAAACAGGCCGCAGAGACGATTTCTGACCAACCTATGGCTTTGCAGATGAGATACCTGCAGACGCTGGCGGATGTGGCCAGTGACAGGTCTTCTGTTGTCGTATTCCCGCTGCCTTTGGAGTTTTTAAAGGCGCTTTCCGACAAGCCATCTAAAAAGAGTTAGATTGACAAATCAAGCCTGACATGATATAAATTATAATATTTTGGGGCTGTGGCGCAGCTGGGAGCGCGTCTGACTGGCAGTCAGAAGGTCAGGGGTTCGATCCCCCTCAGCTCCACCATAATTATTACGCTATATGTGGAAGCAAAAATAAAATTGCAACTCCCAATAATATGGGGTTGCAATTTTTTTCACTCAAACGTAGTTGTTCAATCTGCGGTCAAATTTGGGGTTTGCTAAGAAAAAGGCTGCCGGCAAAAAGATGTTCGGGAAAATCATCCACCAGCTGTGCGTTTCCGTAGATCTCCATCCCAGAAGGCCTAATCACATCATTGAGCAGCCTTTGTTGAAATGAATACCTTATCCCTCTGTCTAATCCGGGGCTCTTCCGGCTGGCATCGTAATCAAAGGTAAAAGCCGCCAACCCCCCTGGTTTAAGCACCCGGTTTGTTTCTTTCATTAAATTTCTGCGCACAGAAGATGGCAAATGTTCTAACACGCAAATACAAAAAACCTTATCAAAATAGTTATTTTTAAAAGGTAGTCTTGTGGCGATATCCCGTCTATATATCCTCATCTTCCAATCCATCTTTGCGCTGACATAAGCGGCATTATGCACAATGCCGTGATTTCCCCAGTCATTGTCCACCACATACACCTGGCAACCCATCTGCGCCAAAAAAAATGAAAAGATACTCGAGGCCCCGCCGATATCAAGAACCACATCTTGAGCACTTACGCCAGAATCAGCGATCATTCGGGCATTTTCACATAATTTGGGCCGTTCCGTCTCCGGTGTCGAGTCTTTAAGCTTAAAATTTCCCGCTGGCGTGGTCCATCGTAACCCTCTTTGACCAAGTATTTGCTTAAGCTCTTCGATCTTCTCAGCGACCTTTTTTATTCCCTCGGATTTTAGATCGGCCTCGATATCGGAAAACGTCCTATTAACCAAAGGCGCTTTCCCTTCTCCCAGATTTAACACTTTATCTGACTTTGCTACCTCGTCAGGTAAGGCTTTATTTCGTCCTCGATTACGAGAAAACAGCTTTGTCCTGAAAGATCTAAACGATTTGTTCCACAACAGGAATAAGCGGTAATAAAAAGGTATGTATCCGGGGATTATCCCATCGCCAAATAAAATAATAAAAAGGCTATGTTTTTTGCGGGCTTTTTTACGCCTGGTCATCTCCACCCCTTTGCAGTGCTTATTAGGTTACCATCGGAGAATGAATTTTACAAGGAAAAAACTTTTTGTGTGGACACTAAAAGCCCTTTTTATAAATGTGTGTGGAAGCAAAAAATAAAGTTGCAACTCCCAGTAATATGGGGTTGCAACTTTTTGTTTTCTTGTCCCTTTTCAACTACAGTTTTGAGGAATCTATCTACTTTTACCCCTTATCTTGATTCCCTTTTGCCTTAGACTATCGGTCCTTTGTTTTGAGCATTCCATACAGAAGAATTTGGGCTGCGAATTCCTTTTATCGTAATTGGGAGCCAAAACCAATCTCCATAACTCAGTTTCTCTTCCGCAGTTATCGCAAATGCCTTTTTCTTTAAAATGCCACATTTCAACAGCCTTGGAAGTAAATATGAATTTATCCACCCAGAAAAATATCGAGCCCCCTATTAAATTGGCTATGACGGTAGACCATACCCCTACTCCTAAATTCCTGACCACTAACCAGAGAATAGGCGTGCTTAATTGCCATCTCAATAAATATAGAGTGAACCTCTTCATGCTCATGTTAGCTATTTTACCCTTTCTTCCTGTCGTTATGCGTACATCTTCGCTATTATTGCCTAACCTAAGGGGCAGGTCCCTGTGGGGCAACTCGAACCGGAAGAACCAGCTTTGCCTGCGGAACTACGCACACTGAACGAACCCAATGTCCTCTGAATGTCCTTGCTACCGCACTTCTTGCATTTCAGTTCCGTCTTTTCGGATGATACACCGATCAATAAATCGAATTTTTCACCGCAGCTTTTACACAAATAACCATAAATAGGCATCTATAACACCTCCGAGAACGACTTTTTCAACCTCTCCAATGATATTGTATGAGGTTCTACATTCAGCTTCATCCAATCAGCGAATTCCAATATCTTTTCCGGATCATCAGCTGAATATTGCTCAAAAAAACCCAACCCGTCCAAAACAATCGCTTTATCGTGCTGAGGGAAAGTCTCATTCGCTTTACCGACATCCCAATCTTTGAAAATCACCTTCCAGTATTTCAGCCATCCGGGAGAAAGCCAATATACTTTTTGCCCGGCTGCTATTTTTTCCCTTTGATCAATACTGCATAACATATCTATACAGTTTTTTGCCTTTATTCTCACGATATTGCCGCCTTGCCTTTGAATCAGACCATCTATATCCAGGGAAGGCTCAGCGGTATTAATATAGCACCTATCTCCATAGATGACTATAATTTTTTCTGCATATTTCTTTGCGCTATCCAGCTGGGTCTTTAGTTGCTTTTCAAGCTGATGGCGGTTTTCATGTAACCCGGGCGCGGTATAAAGAATCTTTTGCGCATGCAAAAACCCTTCTTTTCTCAGTTGTTCCAGTTCCAAGCGCATTGTGCCACAGGATACGATAGTATAAGTTTTCATTTTTCTTTTAGGTCTCCCGCAACTTGCTTAGCCATTGTTCAACTGTTCAAGCTCTCCCAGTGTTTTTTCTGCGATTAGCTTTTCTTTTTTATAATATTTAATCATTCTCTCTAAACACTTGTCGCTTTCTTTGGCATCACCAAGGTGTTTTGCGCAAAGTTGCATAAATCTCTTTGTCTGTTCAACATTCGCCTTGATGTCTTGAGGAACTTTTTCCCCGTCATGTCTGACTGCCTCCTGGGGGCATACACTGTGGCAGGTACCGCAATGGATACACTCCTCCATATTTATCTCTGCCTTCTCATCTTGCATCGAAATTGCCTCTACCGGGCATTTTTTTACACAAACTTCACAACCAGTACATTTTTCTTCGTCAACCCAGGGCATTTCTTTTACCTCCTTCTGCGTACTTATTCATTATACAATTTTGAAAAGGCACTTTCAGCTGCCAAGGCTATCGGCTCCTTGCCAGGGTCGGGAGATAGTTCTGGTTGGCCGGCGCATCTCAAAGTAGCCAGGTCCAAAATCTTCAAGTTACATCTTATTGCCAAGGCAATTACATCAATACTTTTTACCGGGCATTCAGCATCACTAACTATCTGGCCGCCTATCAACTGCTGGTTCTTCTTGTCAAATATGAGTTTGACAATATATGGCTTGCGTTCTCGCATCATAGAATGTTTGCTGATCGACTTTTGCTTCGCCGTAACTACCTCTATTGCTTCCTTTTTAGCCTCCTCTTCCGTAAGGCCCACGCCCGCAATATTTTTATCGAAAAACTTAGTGCAAAAACTGTTAATCAAAGGCGGGAATTTTACGTCGAACCCCAAAATATTTTTGGCTATAACCCTGCCGGCAATTACCGCGTTAGGACGTAACTGACCAAGTACCGGCTTGCCCGTAACATGACTCTGATACTCTATGAGGTCTCCCCCAGCGTATATATCAAAGTCTGAGGTTTGCAGATATTCATTAACCTGCAAACCGAGTTTACCCAACTTTAATCCCGCATCTCCGGCTAATCCCACATTACAGCGTGCGCCTACAGAGACAACGACCATATTTGAGTCTATTTTTTCACCTGAATCCAAAGTTACACTTTGCACGCCATCTTTTCCTTGAATTGCTGTTACTTTCTGACCGAGCCTTAATTTTACTCCTTTTTCTTTCATGTAGCCCTGCACTTCTTCGGCCATATCCGGGTCTAAAACATTCGGCATGATATGCCCAAGCATCTCGACTATCACCACTTGTACTCCCCGGCGTGAAAGCAAATACCCCTTCTCGATCCCTATCGCGCCCGCACCCAAAAGAACCACATTCCTTACGCGCCTGGAATTTATCCAATTAAGAATATTGACTGCATCGCCGCTGGTACGAAGAGTAAATACCCCTGGCAAATCTATTCCTGGAATAGAGGGTATAAAAGGTTTCGCGCCGGTGGCTAAAACAAGTTTATCGTAAGGATAGGTATTTCCATCAGCTGTCGCAACTGTCCTTTTTTTTCTGTCTATTCCTACAGCTGTTACATCTACCAATTCTATTCCTTTTTCCGTAAATATGCTATCATCCTTATAGGAGGGGTCTACCATTATATCACCACAGCAGATATAAGGAGTTGCGCATCTAGTCAATAGACCTTTTTCCTGTGGTTCCCGAATTATGGTTACCTCAATAGAGGGCTTTAATTTCTTAACCATCAAAGCGGCTAATGCACCGCATCCGGAACATCCAATAGCAACTACTCTTTTCGTCTTGTCCATTTTTTCTCTCTAGTTTTATAATCCTTTAAAATACGCCGTTTGAATTGAAAATATCGATTTGGGGAGCAACCAGGCCAATGAATAGCCCCATATCATCTAGTCATAAATGCGTTTACTGCCATAAAAACAGCAGCAGCCAAGGTAGTATATGCGAATATGCTTTTAAGGTGCCTGGGCTGCGTCTTAACGGAAATCTTACCCCCTATCAAGCCGCCTAATCCAGCAATACAAGCTAAAGGGACCGTCCAGGAAGGATTAAAGTCACCCGCAATGGTATGCCCGATAAAGCCCATTAAAGCTGTGACAAAGACCATAGCAGAAGATGTCCCAATGGCTATTCTCATAGGAACACCGCAAGCCAATACCATCAACGGTATCTTAAAACTTCCTCCGGAAATCCCGATCATTCCAGCAAAAAGACCTACTAATGCTGAAATGGGCATTGCCATCCAAAGATTCACCCTATAATCATATCCACCAAAAGAACGGTTCCAATAACCAAATCTTTTTTGGCCATTGCCAATATGATCTTTGACCGGCCTGAGCATAAAAAACGCTGCTATTACTAAAAGAGCGGCAAAGAGAAGTTTTAAATAATGCCCCAAAAAATTATGGGCAAAATATCCACCGATAAAAGCCATGATATCTGTTGGAGGATCTATTACCAGTGCAAGTTTCCAGTCAATGCTCTTATGTGCATGAAAAACAAAAGTGGCCGCAAAAGCCGTTACCATTAAAATCAACTGCGCACTTGTTGCCGCAACATTCATCGACGTTCCGGCAGCGATTAATACCGGGACGTAAAAATTCCCTCCACCTCGTCCCACCAATGCCATAACAACGGCCAAGACCAATATAGTAAAATATAGGGCAACTATCTTCATTGGAAATACAAATATTACCTTATCTTTTGATGCGGGCGGTTATACTATCGATTATTTGATACATGATTTTCGCTGTTTGTGTGTCTTTCCTGAAATAAATGAACGGTTGGCCCGAGTCACCCGATTTTACCATTTCGGGTTCAATGGGAATCCTTCCTAAAAATAGCACGCCTAACTCATCGGCTGATTTTTCGCCACCGCCCCTGCCGAATAGATCTATTTCTTTCTTGCAATGAGGACAGGTAAAACCGCTCATATTCTCGATCATCCCTAAGACAGGGATCTTTAGTTCCTTGACGAAATTAACGCTTTTCCTTGAATCCAAAATCGCTACGTCCTGAGGGGTGGTGACAATAATCGCACCGCTTAGATCCGGAATAAGCTGGCATACACTCAAAGGCTCATCTCCTGTACCGGGGGGAGAATCTACTATTAAATACTCAAGTTCGCCCCAGTTAACATCGCTTAAAAACTGTTTTATGGTTATCATTTTAAGTGGCCCGCGCCAGATAACGGGTTGATCTTTGTTTTCTAAAAGAAGGGCCAGGCTTACTGCTTTTAAGCCTGGTATAACTTCGACCGGCTCGATGCCTAATCCAGAGCTGATGAGCTTCCCTCCCTCAATCCCCAGCATCTTGGCAATATTGGGACCGTGAATATCGACATCTAAGATACCCGTCTTTTTTCCCCGGGCAGCTAATCCATATGCTAAATTAACAGCTACTGTGGTCTTGCCCACCCCGCCTTTTCCGCTCATCACAACTAGCTTATACTTTATATTCAGCATCCTCTCTGTGAGGCGCTTTTCCTGTTGAGCCCTTTGTGCTTCATCGATCTTTTTCATTATAAACCCTCGCCTTAGGCTCCAAACATATTGAAGAGTTTCTTAGGAATGCTTACTACCAACTCTTCTCTTCTCATATCAGCATACTTACGGGAATCATCGCACCCAAAGGAAATGCCTATTTTTTCATCCAAATAAGTCCTTACAGCTATACCTCCACAGATAGGCATCATCGCACATAAAGAAACATCCAAATTCACGCCTTGACTGTTATGGTACATTTTCAGCAAATTCATAATCTCGGCCGGTGGCATATATGACATAATCAGGTCCGGCTGATCTTGCATATTTAACCCTATATATTTGAAAGGTTTCTTAAAATGGTGCGCCTGAGATAACATCGATTCTAAAGTATTCTTTTTTGTCTGGCGTTTATCATAACAATTTTGCAAAAGTCCGTTTTTATAGCGCGTGCTCCAACCAAAAGCATATTGAGCTCCGGGACAGGAGATGCTTTCTCTGTCTAAAAGCACAGGGTGCAGTATAGCCTCCCTGGTGGCTTCGCAGAATCTGGCGTTTTTTAATCTCTTGGCTCCGTTTATGTTCGGTTTATTTTTATAAAACCTTACCTTGATCCAATGGCTTCCAAATTTGCCTGAAAGCCTCCGATAAATACGCTCCATTTTTCCCATCCTTGCTTTTATTGTTCCATTAAAGAAATTGCGCCATTGGCACATGCTTGAACGCAGGCTCCGCATCCTGTACATAGCGCTGCATCGACTCTTGCCCGGCTATTGATAATAATCGCGCCCGCAGGACAAATGTCTGCGCAAGCGCCACAAGCCGTGCATTTTGATTCATCGATCGA
Source organism: Candidatus Omnitrophota bacterium (assembly GCA_016939375.1). Taxonomy (GTDB): domain Bacteria; phylum Omnitrophota; class Gorgyraeia; order JAFGHF01; family JAFGHF01; genus JAFGHF01. The sequence continues at coordinate 16,645 of JAFGHF010000022.1, forward strand.
GGCCTTTAAATTACCCCATTTGCCTTTTTTTAAACTTGCCCGGCTAAAATCCTGCGGCGGATGGTTCACAAAAGAAGGCCGCCTTTGATACATTTGTCTTCTGTTTCGGCTTCTTCCAAATTTAGCGCGGCGAGCTCTTTGACCTTGCCAACCTAAACCCATCCTGCCCCCAATCATGTTCTATCCTCAAGCATTGGGCATAGTCGCCCTTCTTTTATGTTGGAAGTGATATTGCTTCATTTGGGCACTCGTTTACACAAATACCACATTCTACACATTCATCATTGATAACTGCTTTTTCGTTTTCAATTTTAATAGCATCGACTGCACATACTTCTTTACAGACACCGCATCCTGTGCATTTGCTATTATCCACCTTTGCTGCCATTATTTCCTCCAATCTAAATATCACCTAAAGATAGAACTATATTTACTTTTTCTTTTGCAATTGTGCCTGTTCTGCCCCACTTTGTATTTTACTCACCTCCTTTTGCTGCACTTTTCACACAGACCCACAAAATCTATAAAATGGCTTTCTATCTTAAAACCATATTTTCTGGAAAGATTTTTTTCTCTGCGCCTAAGAAATTCCTTCTCGTCATCTATGGCTTCGGAGTAATCAACTATCTTATTGCAATTTTTACATATTAGATGGTGATGGTGAACCGACTGCGGCCCTTGTGCCAGTTCATATCTGGCTTGATTTTCCCCAAAGTCATATTTCAGGACTAGCCCGATATCCGTGAATAACTCCAAATTGCGGTAAATACTTGCTAACCCTACATCCGGATATATACTTTGCGCGGCAAAATATATAGTCTGAGCTGTGAGATGTTTCCTTGTTTCTTGTAATATATTCAGAATGGCCTGCCTGGGCTTGGTAATCCTGCAACCGCGGTCTTGCAAATGGCGATAAATCCATTTTGAATCTGATTTTACTTTTGATGCCATACCGCCTCCTTAATGATAATGATTCTCATTATCATTAACCATATTAACACTTATAAAATTGTTTGTCAAGTAAAAACGATTGGACATATGGCGGGATCTTAATAAAAGAGCTTAACGCAACGGATTAAAGGTTATTCAGGGCGTTCCATCTCATCTTGATATCAAGAACCGGGGTCCCATTGACAGCATCTAATTCTTTTACAAAAAGAGTTGCCCCCTCTACCTTTAGCAATCTGACATCCTGAATGCCAATCTTTGATAATCTATAAGGCGTGCGGGAAGCAAAAACCCCTACCTTTTTGCCATCTAAACCCCTGTTAAAAACGCTTCTTACAGCATTGGTCTGATGAAGGTAATATACGACTGTAATGCTCTTTTCTTCTTCCAGCTTGTACAAAAATGGCTTCTGTGATTCAAATAGTTCTATACGCGATACCCCTTGCTTACCTTCAGTACCAAAACCTACTTTACTGCGACTTAAATTGTTTTTTACCACACCGATAGGATATATCTCGAATGGCTTGCTTTTACCATATATACATTCTACGCAAACAGGTAAATCGTCGATAATGAGTGCCTTTTCAGTATCGACGTGATTGCCGCATCGGGAACAGGTGTAGTTGTTTTTTCTGTGCTCGGCCATAATTGCTTAAAAATTGGGCAAATAAAAAAGCCCGGTAAAGGCTCGGTTTGCACTGTGGTGCCGGAGGTGGGAGTCGAACCCACACGGGGTTTAAGCCCCACTGGATTTTGAGTCCAGCGCGTCTGCCAATTTCACCACTCCGGCGAGTATTTACTCTCGTATTTTACGAAGCCCGCCGAAGCTTTAGCGTAGGCGGGCAAGAAATCTATTTTTTCTCTTCCTCAAAAACTCCTATTTTTCTAAATTTATTATACCTTTTTTCTAAAAGCTCCTTGCAAGGAAAAGAATGGAGTTCGCGGATACCTTTGACGATCGCGTTCCTTATGTTTTTCGCACATTCCTGAGGATTGCGGTGAGCCCCTCCTAGAGGTTCCTTTATAATTTCATCTATAATCTGTAATTTTAGTAGATCCTTAGCGGTAAGTTTTAAAGCTTCTGCGGCGGCCGGCGCCTTGGCCCTATCTCTCCAGAGGATCGCCGCACAACCTTCAGGAGAAATCACAGAATAATATGCGTTTTCCAAAATATGCACTTTATCGCCGATGCCGATGCCTAAGGCCCCGCCACTTCCGCCTTCACCGATTATAAAAATAAGAATAGGGGTTTTAACAAAGGCCATTTCCCTGATATTGTAGGAGATGCTATGCGCCTGTCCACGTTCCTCTGCGCCTATTCCCGGATATGCTCCGGGCGTATCGATAAATATGACTATGGGGACCTTAAATTTAGCAGCCATATTCATCGCCCGCAGCGCTTTCCTATAGCCTTCGGGGTGGGCACAACCAAAGTTACGTATCAAGTTTTCTTTAGTGTCTCTACCCTTTTGATGGCCGATGATCATGACCTTTTGTCCGTCGACTTTGGCCAATCCACAGACTATCGCTTTGTCATCGGAAAAAAGCCTGTCCCCATGCAACTCTACAAAATCTTCCATAATCATCTCTATATAATCCAGTGTATAGGGACGACGGGGGTGGCGAGCGACCTGGACCCTCTGCCAAGGAGTAAGATTCTCAAACACTTCCCGCTTTAACTTATCCAATCTTTGACTCAGCTGCTTTATTTCTGAACCCAGGTCGATATCCTCTGTCTGAGTAAGATTTTTAAGCTCTTCTATCTTGCGCTCTAACTCTAAGATAGGTTTTTCAAAATCTAATCCGCTGCCGTTCAAATACTTTACCCTTTCTACAAAAAATTAAGTCAGAAAGTAGACATCTTCATGAGAAGTTTATTTTCTGACTTCGATTGTCTTTAATCGACTATCGTTATTTCTGCGCCGCGGGGTAAGATCGTGAAGAGTTCCTCGACATCGGTATTGATCATCCTCACGCATCCCTCTGTTACTTGCCGACCCAGATCCTCTTCCGCGGCCCCGCCATGGATCCCATACTGCGGCTCTGAAAGCCCTATCCAGCGTGTCCCCAATACGTTTTCCGGACTATCCGCTGATACTACCCCCACACCTTCTTTATACCAGTCCGGGTTTATCAGTTTCTCTACGACCTGAAAGTTACCCACAGGAGTACAATTATATTTTCCTGTGGCCACCGAATAGACTTTAAAGATCTCATCATCGGCCCTGAGGGTAAGCATATTCTGGGACTTATCCACAATCACGCTGAATTTTATTGTCGAAAGCTTCAAACGCTTGCCGACTCTAATCATCGCGCTGTCCAAATTGTTGCTCTTCATGATCAGATCCACAGTGGTATTGTGTTTAGCGGCGATTTTCCCCAGGGTATCCCCGGGCTGAACGCTATAAGTAAAATCCTTCTCTGTTATAATGGGTGAAAATATGATCTTTACGTTCGCGTCCCATAGGTTTTTTTCTACTTCGGCGATGTTCTCATAATTTGGGAAATTGGCAATAATATTTGAATATGCCTCTTTTGCTTTGGTCCAAAGATTGCTGCCAGCATAGACCTTAGCCAATCTATACCAGACATCGGCGGCTCTTTTGTCTTGAGGATACTTCTTGACTAACTCTTGGTATAGCTTGACTGCCTCTTCGACGTTTCCTTTGGATTGCAATGAAACAGCAGTATTATAGAGTGTGGATGCTTCGGATTTAAATTCACCAACAACATTTGTCCCCTTTTTACTTTGGCTGATGATGACCGCCACTACTATAAACACTATCAAGCCTATTATCGCCGCCACTGCAACTCTTCTATTCACATCTTCCTCCTTAACTGATCTCCATAAAAATTATCGCTACTAATACTCCGATTGCGGTCCCGATCAAAACCTCCACAGGGGTATGCCCCAGAAGCTCCCTTAGCTTTTCCTCCTTTACCACCTTTTTCCAATAAATATCGTCTAAGATAACATTCAGCGTCTCTGCCTGCTTGCCTACCGACCTTCTAAAACCTTGGGCATCCATCATGATTATCCAGGCAAAGACCAAAGTGACCGCGAAGATGGAAGAAGTCACGCCATACTTGATACAGACAGCGGTGGCCAGGGCTGAAACCGTTGCCGCGTGTGAACTAGGCATTCCTCCAGTATCAACAAACCACCTAAAATTGAACTTTCTTTCCGTGACTATGCCCAGGAATACCTTTGCGCACTGGGCAATAAACCAAGCCACCAAAACAGCCATAAAAATCTGGTTTTTAGAAAGCTGGATTAAAAAATTTACCATCTACCTATTCTTTTTCGCTATAGGATACGTTTGTGGCGGGCTCAAGTTCAACTCTGATCCTCGTAGGTCTGTAGGTTGGCTCTCCGTCTCTTATTATAAAACCCTTGTTTCCTTGACGCAGTGCTATTTCATCCAATCTTCTGAGTATTTCAATTTTTGCGGTACGCTCTCTTTCTCTTTTTTCCCTTTTTACAGTCCTAATAGCGTTTTTCAGCTCCTCTAAGGAGCGAAATCTTTCTTCCAGAGAAAGGGTCTTTAATTCCAATGTCTCGATCTTTGTATAAAGCTTTTGTCTTTCCGACCTTAGCTTGGTCAGCTCTTGTTCGTATTTTTCCTTGTCTTGGGCAAATTTTTCTTTGTCTTTTTCCAAAGCCTCTATAGTGGCGTTTAGCATACTCGCCTCTTCCTGGGCTTTGGCTAACTCAAGTCTGGCTATCTCCAGTTTTTTCTTGGTCTTGTCCAATTCAGCGGTAGCCTTTCTAAACGCCTCAGCAGAGAGATGGCTCAAATTTTGATATTCTTGTAATTCCTTGTCTTTCAAAAAATACAAATAACCTAAACAAGCAGCTGTCCCTATACTTGCCACTAATAATACCACATTGATTATGCGCACTGGACTCATAGCGCACCTCGCTTTTCATCAGTCTAACTTAGATTAGTCCTATTATAATAAAGAAATTTCTAAAAGGCAAGGTATTATTAAATCTAATTTATGCATTACTTACCGATACAGAATTGTGAAAAGATCTCACTCAGAACATCCTCACAGCCTATCTCTCCGACAATCCCGCCTAATGCCTCTTGGGCCTGTTTGACCTCCAAGGCCACTATTTCGGCGCCTTGTGCCTCTTTTATCGCTTTAATCGAACTTAAAAGAAGCCTTTTGGCCTTCTTTAATGCCCGCGCATGTCTTAGATTAGTGATCAGAACCTCGCCATTGGAGCTTGCCTTACCCTGCCAAATCGATTTCGCTAGCTCTTCCTTTAGCCTATCTAACCCAGTACCTCGCAGCGCAGAAATCCTTAATACCTGCCTGCCTGGCATAAGCCTCTGCGCTTTCATAATGTCCACCCGGGGCGGTAAATCACATTTATTTAAAAGCACAAAAGCCGGCTTTTTAGCGTTCGCACGGGAAATCTTATAATCCTCAGAGCTTAGTTTTTGGCTTGCGTCAACGACCAAAAGTACCATACTGGCCTCATTGATAGATTGTTTGCTTCTTCTTACAGCTTCTTTTTCCGCAAGGTTGCTCCATTTTATGATACCAGCGGTATCGATTAAGAGCAAGGGGATGCCAAAAAGATCCAATGTCTCTTCAAGGATATCGCGAGTGGTCCCGGGAACAGCGGTTACTATCGCCCTTTCCTTCTTAAGCAGCGCATTTAAAAGGCTGGATTTTCCGACATTAGGACGGCCACATATTACACAGGTTATGCCTTCGCGTAAAATCATCCCTGTCTGGGCGTTGCGCAGCAGCTCATCCAGGTCTTTGTGAATCCCTGCAATCCTCTTCAATAATTTTTGTGAGGGATCAAGCCCTATTTCCTGATCGGAAAAGTCGATCGAAGCCTCTAGCTGCGCTAAAATCTCTAAAAGACTTTTTCGCAAGGCCCTTATTTTTTTGGAAAGTTTTCCCTGTAATTGGGCTAAGGCGGCCTTTAAGGCAAGTTCTGATTTAGAGTTAATCACATCCAAGACCGCTTCCGCCTGCGCTAAGTCGATACGCCCGTTAATATATGCCCGCTTGGTGAATTCTCCGGGAACCGCCAGCCGCGCACCTTTTCGCAAGACTAATTCTAAAATCCTTTTTAAGACGACTATCCCACTGTGGCAATTGATCTCGACGATGTCTTCCCTTGTGTAAGTCCTGGGCGCGCGCATCACGGTAAGCAACACTTCATCTATAATCTGTGCTTCCTTATTTTCTTTTTTTTTCAGTTTTGAATTTTGAATTTTTAATTTTGAATTCTCAACGATCCAACCATATTGCATGCTGTGGCTGGGCAGTTCACAAAGACGCTTGCCGTTAGCGGCTATAAAAATCTTCTCGGCTACCTGCAAAGACCTCTTGCCGCTTAAGCGGACTATCCCGATACCGCTTTTTCCTACGGGAGTCGAAATCGCCGTTATTGTATCGTCATTAAAAAGATTCTTCATTTTTTAGCTTTAAGACCTCTGCTACCAAAAATAACGAACCGGTGACCAGCACAAGATCATTTCCGTCAACACACTCAACAGCCATTTCCAATGCCTCTTTTGTATTATCGGTCAAACAAACAGGGCCCTTGCTCGCACTTATAAATTTTTTAATTATTTCCGGATGCATAGCCCGCGGGTTTTCAGATTTTGTCAAAATGATCCGGTCTGAAATAGGCACCAGTTCTTTTGATATCCCCCTCACATCTTTATCTTGAGATACTCCAAGCACTAAAATCAGGTTTTTGAATTTAAAAAAGCTCTTTAGAGACTTCTTCAGCGCGTGGGCACTGGCCTGATTCTGGGCCCCATCAAGCACTATCTTGGGCCAGTGTGAAATAATATCAAGCCTGCCTGGCCAGAGGGTTTTTTTAAGCCCTTCTTTAATAGCCTTTGTTGATATATTTACTCCCTGCCTTTTAAAATAGCCGATACACCCTAAGGCGACTGCGGCATTTGTAATCTGGTGCATACCTAATAGATGCATCTTTAATCCACTGTAATCGCCAAAAACTCCCGTCAGGTCAAACGATTGGCTCCGAGAAGCAAGGCTCTCGTTTCTTATCCTTATCTCTTTGCCGACCTGCAACAGCCGTGCACCGGTTCGCCGAGTTTGCCTTTTAATTATCCGTAAAACCGTCGGCCGCTGAGGAGCGGTTATTACGGCCCGGGTAGCTGGTTTTACGATCTCTACTTTTTCCCTGGCTATCTCTTCCAGGGTATTTCCCAGGACCTCCCTGTGTTCGTAACTTATGGGTGTCAGGGCGCATAATTCGGCTTGACATACGTTTGTAGCATCCAATCTACCGCCGATTCCGGTCTCCAGGACCACGAAGTCACATCTTTCTGATTTAAAGTATAAAAAAGCCAAAGCGGTAAGCAGCTCGTAATAACTCAAGCTACCCAGTCTGGTTTTTCTTAACTTCTCTGCATAAGGTTTTGTTTTTTCTATTAGCCTAGCAAAATCTTTTTTTGGAATCTTATCATCAGCTGATAGATGAAGGCTGATAGATGAAGGCTTTAATATCCTGATTCTTTCCCTTACGTCTAACAGATGCGGCGAAGTGTAAAGCCCGACTTTAAATCCGGCCTCTTTTAGGATATGGGCAATAAATGCGCATGTAGAGCCTTTGCCTTTAGTCCCCGCAATATGCACACAACGTAAGGATAAATGGGGATTGCCCAGAAATTCTAGAAGCCTTTTTGCTCTATTTAGTCTGAATGACGAACGGTATGGGTATCGGTTAAGACGTTCGTAATTAATGAAGGAGTTAAGATGATCTTGCGCCTTTTGGTAGCTCATTTTTAATGAAGTAGTCCATTAACTGCCAGCCTTTGTTGAAATTCAACCTGCTCTCTTTGGCGGCGGCTTCGTTAAATGTGCAAATCTCATCCTTTTCCACGCCGTGGCCGTATAAACCGAAAAAGACGGGTTCGGAAGTATGTGTCCTTACGGATATAGGGGTATAATGGTCGGGGGTTACTAAAACACGAAAATCGAATTTATGTTTAAAATGCTCCAATATTTGGCCCACTACAAGGGAGTCAAATCTTTCAATTGCCGTTATTTTGGCCCGCAGGTCGCCGTTGTGCCCGGCTTCATCGGGAGCTTCTACATGGATAAAAACAAAATCGTTGCGGTTTAAAGATTCTATCCCGTAACGCCCCTTGGCCTGGTAATCGGTATCATAATATCCGGTGGCCCCAGGTACATCGATGGGCTCAAGGCCTATTGTCTTACCCATGCCCTTGATCAAATCAACAGCTGAGATTACCGAACCGCCAATGTTATATTTTTCTCTAAACTTGGGCATCTGCGGACGCTTTCCCTGGCCCCAAAGCCAAATCGAATTAGCGGGGCTTTCTCTCAAATCAATACGAACTTTATTGATATCATGATTCTCCAAAAATTTTGCGGCCTTCTGCATTAAGTCGATAAGAAAATCGGAGTTTTTTCCCTGCGGTAAATGCCGCGAGATGCTTTTTTCGGTGATGTCGTGCGGAGGCGTGCATTTGACCTTGAGTAATGACGGTTCCAGGTCATTAGTGACCATTAGATGGCGGTAACTCACCCCCGGATAGAACCTCAAGCTATGGGTACGTAAGTGCTTGTCTAAATCTTTGATCAGAATACTGGCTTCCTTAGTGGTAATATGACCGGCGCTATAATCGACCATTTTGTCTTCACCTACAGTGACCAGGTTGCAGCGAAAAGCCACTTCCCCTTCTTTCAGCTCGATTCCCATATTCGCCGCCTCCAGAGGACCACGGCCCGTGTAGTATTTAAGTGGATCATATCCTAAGATAGAAAGGTTGGCCACATCGCTGGCAGGAGGCATCCTCTCAGGAACTGTCTTTAGCCAGCCAACCTGGCCATTCTGGGCAATATAATCCATATTAGGCGTCTTGGCTACTTCCAGAGGTGTCTTGCCCTGCAGCTCATCAAGCGGATAATCAGCCATCCCATCACCGACTAATACGATGTATTTCATTTTATCCTCGTATATTTATAGCTATCAGCTATTTCTTGAAGCTGTCAATTAAAACCCTATTTCCTTTACTACCGCTTTTAAGTCTTTTGGTAAAACCTGGGGCTCTGCTATCGAAGCAATGGCCCTATCCGGGTCTTTTAAGCCGTGTCCGGTCAGTACGCATATAATTCGTATTGGGTTTTGCGTATTGGGTTTTGCGTTTTTGAAAAACCCCTGTTTGTTCAATTTTAATAGGCCGGCAACCGATGCAGCTGAAGCTGGCTCAACGAAAATCCCTTCTTCAGCGGCCAAATATTTATAAGCAGCGATTATCTCATCATCAGAGACCAGGTCGATGAGACCTGTGGATTCATCTCTGGCCGCTTCCGCTCGCTTCCAACTTGCGGGATTGCCGATTTTGATTGCGGTAGCGATGGTCTGAGGGTCTTTGACGATTTTTTTACGCACAATAGGCGCGGCTCCCTCGGCTTGAAAACCACACATCTTTGGCAGCTTAGTGATCTTACCCATATCTTTATATTCTTTGTAACCCTGCCAGTATGCGGTAATATTGCCGGCGTTGCCCACGGGGATAAAATGATATTCCGGGGCATCGCCCAATGTATCACAGATCTCAAAAGAAGCGGTTTTTTGCCCTTCAATCCTGTAGGGGTTAAGTGAATTGACCAGCTCTATGGGATATTTATCTGTGATCTCGCGTACAAGAGTAAGACAATCGTCAAAATTACCGTCGATAGCGACCACCTGCGCTCCATGTATTAAAGCTTGAGCCAGTTTTCCCAGGGCTATGGAACCCTTGGGGATCAAGACCACGCATTTCATCCCAGCGCAGACCGCATATGCCGCTGCCGAAGCGGAAGTATTTCCCGTGGAGGCACAGATTACCGCCTTTGCCCCTTTCTCTTTTGCCTTGGATACGGCAAGGGTCATGCCCCTGTCTTTAAAAGAGCCGGTGGGGTTTAATCCTTCATATTTGAGATAGACCTCAATGCCTTCACCTATCTTGGGACCTAATTTTTTGGTCAAAATAAGAGGCGTATCGCCTTCCAGCAAAGTGATAATAGGGGTGGCTTCCGTAACCGGCAGATATTTCTTATATCTATTAATTACCCCTTGATAGTTCATCCTTCGGCTCCCTTTGGTCGCTTGGTTCGACTGCACTCACCATGCTTCGAAACCATGCTGAGCACCAGTCGAAGCACAGGATGACACTGAGCGAAGTCGAATGTGTCATAGTCTTTCCACTCTTAAAGCCACGGGCTTTCTCTTTATAGTCTCTAAGCACCCGATCTTCTCCAAGGCCAAGCGCATGGAGCGTTCACTGGCTTCGTGGGTCATCATCACAATGGGAACAATCCTGGCGCTTTTTCTTTCTTTCTGGGAAACACTGGCTATGCTTATCTTGTGCTGGCCTAAAATGCCGGAAATCTTAGCTAATACGCCCGGCCTGTCAATGGCCAAAAAGCGGATGTAATAACGAGAGGTGATCTCGGAAATACTCTTTACCCTGCGGATATTGGTCTTATATACCAACTGGGGCTTATCCACACAAGCACCATCTTTAAGCGCATCCACTAGGTCTGCGATGTCTCCAACAACGGCACTGGCGGTAGGAAACATGCCCGCTCCTCTTCCATAATAGACTTGTTCTTCTATCAAGTCGCCGCTGACATAAATAGCGTTATATACGCCACCCACTGAAGATAAAAGGTGCCGGCGAGGTATCAAAGTAGGGTGTACTCGCAATTCTAACTCGTCGTTTTCACTTTTGGCTACAGCTAAAAGTTTTATCACATAGCCTAACTCCCTTGCATAGTCGACGTCGCTTAAAGATACATCCGTGATCCCTTCCACATACACTTTGCTCAACGGCACCCAACGGCCAAAGGCCAGGGCAGCCAAGATCACCAGCTTATGCGCTGAATCTATCCCCTTAAGGTCCAAAAACGCCCTCTTCTCCGCGTAGCCTTTTTGACGCGCGATCTTCAGAGAACGACGTAAATCCCAACTCTGCTGAGTCATCTGAGAGAGCACATAGTTAGAAGTGCCGTTGACGATACCATAGATCCTTTCAATACGGTTGGCGATCAGACTCTCGCGTAAGGATTTGACGATCGGGATACCTGCGCCTACGCTGGCTTCAAAAAATACACGTACATCATTTTGCCCGGCCTCTTTAAAGATCTCTTCGGCGCATTCGGCTAAAAGGGCTTTGTTGGCAGTGACGACATGTTTTCTGCTGCGTAAGGCCTGGATTATAATTTCCTTGGCAGGATGTATCCCACCCACCAACTCTACAACAATTTTGATCTGCGGGTCATCCAGGATCTGCCTGACATCCCTGGTCAAAACCGATGAATCTACCTGGACGATCCTCTTGCGCCTTAAGTTGACATCACAAATCTTTCGGATATTGATGGATACGCCTAATTTTTTCTTCAGAAGCTTAGAGCGCCTCCTGAGCACCTTAACTACCCCGCTGCCGATGGTGCCAAAACCTACTAACCCAATGTCTATTCTTTCCATTGTATATTCCCTTTTAACCTTTTAAGAAGAATTGCACGAATTCCTTTAACGCCTTTTTTTGCTCTTCGTTTAGATCGATAAATTCAGCCCGGACCGTATGGATGATTTTAGCCTTACTCTTGCAAGATACGACTCGAGCATCAAATTGCAAAAAATCCTTTTGCGCGGGAAACCGCAAACCCAGCGTTAAAACCGTCCCCGGGCTAAAAGCACGGGCAGCGGTAAAAGAAATGCCTGTTTCGCTCAAATCCCGGGTCGAAGACATGTCAATGTCGCCGTAATATTCGACCTTGACCTTATATCTGACCAAGATCTCCTTTTTTATCCGCGGCGATAATCTTTTTTCCTCTTCCTGAGGACCTTGAGGTTGGGAGCTTTCTTTATTATTTTGCTCGTCCATGCCCTTATAAGCCCTATTTGCAAACTAACTCTGAACCTGCCATACGAAGCTTACTACTTTAGCTGCACCCAATATCTTAGCGTATTATGGTCGGGACGGCCGGACTGGTTAGTCTCACTCGCTACGCTCGTTCGCTAACCACGAGCTGTGCATCCAGTCTGCCCATATCTATTTAACAACATTGATTGTTTTTTGCTAAGGTGATCGGGACGGCCGGACTCGAACCGGCGACCCCTTGAACCCCATTCAAGTGCGCTAGCCAAACTGCGCCACGTCCCGAACAAATATAGCCAAATTCAATGAGCGCATAACTTACGGAGTGCGCAGCACGACGTAAGTTATATGTGCGA
>JAFGHF010000023.1 GCA_016939375.1 Candidatus Omnitrophota bacterium
AAGCCGACCTTAAGATAGGAGTAGACCTTTTATATGGCACCGGCAGAGGTTACCTCGACCAGCTGCTTAAAGAAACCGGTTGCGAGGTTTTAGCTCTACATGGAAAGCTGGATTCCTTTTTTGGCGGCCTGCCTCCGGAGCCGGCAGAAGAGCAACTTGCCGAGTTGACCGCGCTTGTCAAAAAAAGGCGCTTGCATTTGGGCCTGGCCGTTGATGGCGACGCTGACCGCTTTGGCATCGTAGATGCAGACGGTACATATATAAACGCCAACCAGGTCGTAAGCCTTCTCACCGAACATATGATGTTGACCAGGAGCAGGCAGAAAAGGGTGGCTAGGACATTGGCTACGACCCATATGGTAGATGCCTTGGCTAAGAGAAGAGGGCTTAAGACGGTCGAGACTCCGGTGGGCTTCAAATTTATCGGCCAGGAATTGGCCAAGGGAGGTTGCTTGATAGGCGGAGAGGAATCCGGTGGGCTTTCCATTGTCGGGCATGTGCCGGAGAAAGACGGAATCCTCGCTTGTCTTCTCATCGCTGAAATGGTAGCCATCAGGAAGAAGCCTCTGACAAATATCCTCAAGGAATTATATAGCCAGGTAGGCCCGTTTTATACGGCAAGGATCGATTTTCATTTGAATAAGGAAGAGAAACAGGATGTAGCAGTCAGGCTCAAGTCTTTTTCGCGCAAAAAAACGGTATTAGGAGAGAGAGTGGCCCGATATGTGGGTTTAGACGGCCATAAGTTTATTTTTACCGACGGCAGCTGGTTGATGTTCCGTGTAAGCGGCACCGAACCGGTGGTACGCTGTTATTTGGAAGCGCATGCCAGAAAGAAATTAAGAGACCTGCAGGCCTTAGGGCACAGAATGATATCAAAATAGCAAAAAATTGGTTGACAATAGACGATAAATGCGCTATAGTCTAAACCACAAAAGAGAAAAATATGAGTAAGATCAAAGACATAACCGCAAGAGAGATAATCGATTCCAGAGGCAATCCTACCATCGAGGTGGATGTAATGCTGGAAGGCGGAATTCTCGGCCGGGCCGCGGTGCCCAGCGGTGCCTCTACAGGTGAACATGAGGCGATCGAACTTCGTGACGGAGACAAAAAGCGCTTTTTGGGAAAGGGTGTATCCAAAGCGGTAGAAAATGTGACGGAGATCATTAAACCGGCTATTTTAGGCAGGTATGCCTCCAACCAGGACGCTATCGATACCGAACTTATAGTCTTAGACGGCACAGAAAATAAAGCGAAGTTAGGTGCTAACGCCATATTGGGCGTATCTCTTGCTTGTGCCAAGGCAGCTGCTTTAGCTTCCCGCCAACCTCTTTACCGTTATTTAGGGGGAACAAAGGCGGACACGCTGCCGGTGCCGATGATGAATATTATAAACGGCGGCAAACATGCCGACAATAATGTCGATTTACAGGAATTCATGATTTTTCCCTTAGGCGTTGATAACTTTTCTGATGCCTTACGCGCTGGTTGCGAAGTATTCCAAAACTTAAAGAAAATATTGCATAAGAAGAAACTTTCTACGGCTGTCGGAGATGAAGGGGGATTTGCGCCAAACCTAAGCTCCAATACCGAAGCAATAGAAGTGATAATCCAGGCCATCGAGCAGGCAGGATATAAACCGGGAAAGGATATATATATCGCTTTGGATCCAGCTGCCAGCTCGTTTTATAACGGCGGCAATTATATACTTAGCGCGGAAAAGCCTTCCCAGAAAAGCGCTGCCGAAATGATTTCTTTTTATCAAAAACTAGTCGACAAATATCCAGTTGTATCCATTGAAGACGGCTTGGCCGAAGATGATTGGTCTGGTTGGAAGGAACTTACTAAAAAGATAGGCAAAGACATACAAATAGTCGGGGACGACCTTTTTGTCACTAACACACGAAGGCTCAAAAAAGGCATTGATGAGCAGAGCGCAAACTCGATTTTAATCAAGGTCAATCAGATCGGTACCTTATCTGAGACTATGGCCGCGATTAAAATGGCCAAGGAAAACGGCTTTACGGCCGTGATCTCACACCGTTCCGGAGAAACCGAAGATACTACTATTGCGCATCTGGCAGTGGCTACTTCCTGTGGCCAGATCAAGACAGGCTCGACCTCTCGTAGCGAGCGTACCGCCAAATATAATGAACTCTTGCGTATCGAAGAGGAGCTCGGAAAAGAAGCGTTATACGGGGGTAAACTTTGGGCAAGAAAAAAATAACCATAGCCATTTTATCGGCCATAGTCATATTAGGGGTTATTTACATCCCCAATTATCTAAAAATAAAAAGCTTAGCCCGGGAGAATAGAGAATTAGAGGGGCAAATAGAGCAGATTAAGCAAGTCAACCAGCGGTTAAGCGAAGAACACCAAAAGTTATTAAGTGATCCTTTGTATTTGGAAAATGTCGCCCGTGAAAAACTCGGGGTGGCCCGAAAAGGAGAAATAGTTTACAAGGTTCTACCTACACAAGAGAAGCAATAGACGCATCCATGGAAGCAACATTTAATATCGGCGATACTATCGAAGCGGAAGTGACCAAGATCACCGAATTTGGCGCTTTTGCCAAGATCAACGGGGGGCGCAACCTAGGCCTGATCCATATCTCCCAGGTCTCAGACGATTTCGTCAAAGACATCGGCGAGCATCTTAGGGTCGGAGATAAAGTAAAGGCGCGAATAATCAAAATAGGCCCCGGCAAAAAGATTGATTTGAGCCTAAAAAAGGCTCAGAGCCAGCGTCCTCTCAAGAGTAATTCTGGTTTTAAGACTTCTGACTTTGAAGAAAAATTGCAGAGGTTTCTCAAGGAATCTCAGCAAAGTCTAGCCGATTTAAAAAAACACAACGAAAAATATCATAAATAGAACAGCGCGGGGTGGAGCAGCCTGGTAGCTCGCAAGGCTCGATGGACACAAAGCTCAAAGCCGACATTGCGGAAGCAGCCGTCGCAACAGAACTTCTCAAAAGAGGATTTAGGTTGCTACGGCCTGTAGGGGATTGATTAGCTTATGATTTAGGTATCGATCTTCAACAGAAGTTAGTTCGCATCCAAGTGAAAAGCGCTTGGTTTGACGAAAAGTCTAAGTGTTATGTTGCTGATGCACGTCGTACGAAGACAAATCGTCGAAGAATGTTGAGGAAACGTTATAATGCGAATGACTTTGATTTTGCAATAATCTACCTTGCCGGTACAAACGCGTGCTATATAATGCCTGTATCTGAATTTTCTAGTTATGGAAGCACTATAACGTTTGTGGAATCAGATAAGAGGCAACGCAAGCCAAGGTCGGCAAAGTACAGAGAACGCTGGGATTTGTTGTCCAATGGGTCCCTTAGGCGGTAACGCCTGGTGGAAAACCTGTCAAATTCGGTGGAACCCTCGATTTAAAAATCAAGGCAATACCGAGCCAAGCCCGAAATAGGGAAGGTGTAGAGACTAGTTGGCAGGGATCCAGCACTAATTTTAACAAAAGCCAATGCTGGATTAAGGTATAGTCCAGACTACAAACGCAATACTAATTTGAAGCTAGAATTAGTGTTGGGGCAGTGAAAGCTGTAGTAGTAAGCATAACCTTGAGGTCGCCCGTTCGAATCGGGCCCCCGCTACCATAGTTAGGGCAAAGAAGCCGCTTTATTAAATTAGAGCGGCTTTTTTTGCTTTACCAGGATTTTTACGGGTGGCGAGGGTGCTAGCTTTTGGAGCGCAGCAAAAGAAAACACGGACAATATAAGTTTCTTCTGCTGTAATTTTGCGAGCACCAAAAGCGCACCCGAGACAGGACCCGTAAAAATCTTTAGACCCAAAAAGACTCTAAAGAAAGCATTGACGCATATTGCCATATTTGGTATAATAATTTCTCTTTTGAAAAGGGGGTAGAGATGATAGAAAGATATACTCTTCCCAAGATGGGCCGCATTTGGGAGGATGAAAACAAGTTCCGCCAGATGCTAGAGGTGGAACTTTTAGTTTGTGAAGCCTTAGCCAGAGAGGGATTAATCCCTAAACAGGCCTTGTTGCACATCAAACAAAAAGCTAAAGTAAGCCCAGCCCGTATTCAGGAGATCGAAAACAAGACCCGCCATGACATAATCGCTTTTGTGACTCAGGTTTGCGAGAATCTAGGTCAATATTCCCGCTATTTCCATTTTGGCCTGACTTCCAATGATCTATTGGACACCGTTTTGGCCCTTAATCTCAAAGAAGCAGCTAAGATCCTGGCCGATGACATGAAAAAGCTGATGGTTTCTTGCGCCAAAAAGGCCAGAGAGCATAAAAATACCATATGTGTAGGCAGGACCCATGGTATTCATGCCGAGCCGATTACATTCGGGCTGAAACTGGCCCTTTTTTATGACGAATTGAAACGCGGCCTGCAGAGATTGGAGCGGGCCCAAGAGGCCGTAAGTTACGGCAAGATCGCCGGGGCAGTAGGGGCATATACCCATCTTGACCCGTCCATTGAACAATATGTTTGTAAAAAATTAAACCTTAAACCGGTAAGTATTTCCACGCAAGTAGTGCCTCGCGACAGGCATGCCGAATTTCTTGGTTGCTTGGCCTTGATCGCCAGTTCCTTAGAAAGATTTGCCCTTGAGATCCGCCACCTGCAGCGTACAGAAGTGCAAGAAGCCTTAGAGCCTTTTACTAAGACGCAAAAGGGCTCGAGTGCGATGCCTCATAAGCGCAACCCGATTCTTTGTGAAAGGATCTGCGGATTAGCCCGCATTCTAAGGGCCAACGCCATGGCGGCGCTAGAGAATGTCGCCCTTTGGCATGAGCGGGATATCAGCCACTCTTCAGTGGAAAGAGTGATAATGCCCGATTCCACGATCTTATTGGATTACATGTTGACCAAGGTCGACTGGATAGTGGAAAATATGGTGGTGTATAAAGAAAAGATGCGCGAAAACCTGGAAGAGAGCCGTGGTCTAATATACTCCCAGCGCGTACTCTTGGCTTTAATGGCAAAAGGCGTTTCGCGCACTGACAGCTACGATCTAGTACAAAAATGTGCCTCACGCGTATGGGAGAGCAATTTGCATTTTAAAGAAGCACTGGCCAACGACCCACGCATTAAAAAGTATCTTAACGCAAAAGAGATCGAAAGCTATTTCGACCACAAGTTTTATTTACGTAACGTAGATAAGATTTTCAAAAGAGTAGGACTATAGCAAGGAGCGAAGATGAAAAAAGGCAAGTTGATTTATGAAGGAAAGGCAAAAAAAGTTTACGAGACCGAAAATCCAGACCTTTTGATCCAGGAGTTTAAAGATGATGCCACGGCCTTTGATGCCACTAAGCGGGGCACGATCCGGGAAAAAGGGGTATGTAACAATAAAATATCCGCTCAGCTATTTAAACTTTTGGAGAGCAAGGGGATACCCACACACTTGGTAGAGCTGCTAAGCGACCGGGAGATGTTGGTAAAGAGGCTGGACATCGTGCCGGTGGAAGTAACCATTCGCAACATAGTGGCCGGGGGCATGGCCAAATTGCTGGGATTGGATGAAGGCATCGAGCTAAAAGTACCGGTTTTAGAATTTCATTATAAGAGCGATGCCCTGCACGACCCCTTGATCAATGAATATCATATTTTTGCCCTGGATTTAGCTCAAGAAAAAGAGATCAAGGCGATCACCCAATATTCATTCGAGATCAATGGCATATTGCAGAAATTTTTTGATCATGTCGGCTTGAAGCTGGTGGACTTTAAATTAGAATTTGGCCGGCACAAGGATAAAATACTTTTGGGCGATGAGATCTCTCCCGATACCTGCCGGCTTTGGGATAAAGACACCAATAAAAAACTGGATAAGGATCGGTTCCGCAGGGATTTAGGCAATATCGAAGAAGCATATCAGGAAGTAGCTAAGAGGGTGCTTTCATAGATTTCTTTTTTTGCTTTAAGCTGTTGACGGCCGTACCAGCTGTTATTGGTACTTAGTTTCCTTCGGAAACAGGTGCTCAAGGCGGAGGTTATTTAAGTGGCGAAAAGACGCAAAATAAACTATAAGCAGGCGGGAGTGGATGTTGAGAAGGCGGAAGCGTTTGTGCAGCAGATTAAGCGCTTAGTCAAAGCTACTCATCGCCCGGGATGGTTAGGCAATATCGGCTCGTTCGGCGGATTTTTTGAATTGCCCAGAGGGTATAAAAAGCCGGTCTTGGTCTCCTCCAGCGACGGTGTGGGCACAAAGCTCAAAATTGCATTTTCATCCGGCATCCATGATACGGTAGGAATTGATTTAGTGGCCATGAATGTAGATGATTGCGTTTGCTCTGGCGCAGAGCCGCTTTTTTTCTTGGACTACATTGCTACCGGTAAACTGGAGAAGAAGACCTTGGTCGAAGTTGTCAAGGGCATAGCCAGAGGCTGCATTAGCGCTGGTTGTGCCTTGATCGGCGGAGAAACAGCAGAGATGCCCGACTTCTATCAAGAAGGGGAATATGATTTATCGGGATTTTGCCTAGCGGTCGTAGAGAAAGATAAGATCATTGACGGCTCAAAGACGCGTTTGGGAGATCATATTATCGGCCTGGCCTCTTCCGGTCTACATTCCAACGGCTTTTCCCTGGTGAGAAAATTGTTTTCTCAAAAAGAACTCAAAAAAAGAGCTAAGGAATTTCTTGTCCCCACTCGCATTTATACTAAAGCAATCTTATCTTTATTACGAACCACGGACTACGCCTGCCCTCCGAAGCCTCGGCGAAGGCGGGAACCACGAACCACGATAAAAGGCATTGCCCACATAACCGGCGGTTCATTTATTGACAAAATACCGCGGATCATCCCTGCAGGCCTGTCGGCGGAGATCTGTAAGAGTTCCTGGCCCATTGCGGAGATCTTCCATGAGATGAAATCCCGTTCTGGGCTTTCTCCTCGGGAGATGTTTCGCACCTTTAATATGGGCATAGGGATGGTTTTAGTGGTCGAACCTAAAAAAAGTCAGGCAATAACCAGGTATTTACAAAGAAAACACAAACTTAAGTCTTGGATAATCGGTGAGATAGTAAAAGGGAAAAGGGAAGTATTAATATGAAGATATTGGTAATCGGCTCCGGCGGAAGAGAGCATTGCCTGGTCTGGAAGCTCACCCAGTCGGACAGAGTCAAGGAGATCTTTTGTGCTCCCGGAAACGGTGGCACAGAGGGCCCGGCTAAGAACGTCAATATCGCCGCCGCAGACGTAAAGACATTGGCGGATTTCGCAAATGAGAAAAAGATCGACCTTACTGTCGTAGGCCCTGAGGTCCCGCTTGTAAAAGGTATAGTCGATGAATTTCAAAGGCGGGGTTTAAAAGTATTTGGCCCAAGACAGGAGCTGGCCCTTTTAGAAGGCAGCAAGGTCTTTGCTAAAGAAAAGATGGCTCAATTCTCGGTACCCACGGCTGATTTTGGCGTATTCTCTAACTATCAACAGGCAGAACAATATATTTGCGATAAAGGCACTCCCATTGTATTGAAAGCAGACGGCTTGGCTTCGGGCAAAGGAGTCTTTGTCGCCAACAATAAGAACGAGGCTTTAGAGGCCCTGAAGATTATCACGGTAGATAGGAAGTTTGGAGATTCGGGGAATAAATTAGTTGTTGAACAGTGTCTGTTAGGAGAAGAGGCTTCGGTGCTTGTGTTCTCCGATGGAAAAAATATGCTACCCCTGGCTTCCTCCCAAGACCATAAAAGGATCTATGATGGGGATAGAGGGCCCAATACAGGAGGAATGGGCGCATATTCTCCGGCCCCGGTTGTGAGCGATGTGGTTTGGCAAAAAATAAATCTCGAAATCTTACAACCGTTGACAGAAGGATTAGCTAGAGAGGGCAAAAAATATACGGGTGTTCTGTATTTGGGCCTGATGCTTACCGATTCCGGACCCAAAGTACTGGAGTTTAACGTACGTTTTGGAGACCCCGAGACCCAGGCGATTTTACCGCGACTAAAAAATGATCTGGCTGAAATAATGATTGCCACCATCGAAGGCAATCTGGATAGATTTACTTTGAGCTGGGATAATCGCGCCTGTATTTGCGTAGTTGTTGCATCAGGAGGCTACCCCGGAGAATATGAAAAAGGAAAAGAGATTCACGGTTTGCAGCAAGCAATAAAAGTTCCCGATACATTTGTTTTTCATGCCGGCACAAAAAGAGAAAACAACAAATATCTTACTGCCGGAGGGCGGGTTTTAAATATAGTGTCTTTGGGAGAGGACATCGGCCGGGCAAAGCAACAGGCTTACCAAGCCGCGCAGGAAATAAATTTTGAAAAGATGTATTTTCGAAGAGATATCGGATGGAGGGCTTTATAAACATGAGACCTAAAGTGGCAATAATAATGGGAAGCACATCTGATCTACCTGTCATGTCTGAAGCAGAAAATATGTTAAAAAGTTTCGGCTTGCGGTCCGAAGTAAAGGTGCTTTCAGCGCACCGCACTCCTTTGGCCACTATAAATTACGCTGTATCGGCTAGGCAGAAAGGGATCAAGGTGATCATTGCCGGTGCCGGAGGCGCAGCCCATTTAGCCGGAGTAATTGCCGCACATACTATTTTACCGGTTATCGGCGTACCCATGACCACTACTCACTTAAAAGGTATCGACTCATTATTTTCTACTGTCCAGATGCCTTCCGGCGTCCCCGTGGCCACAATGGCTATTGGAAAGTCGGGAGCAAAGAACGCCGCCATCTTGGCTGCAGAGGTCTTGGCCTTAGAAGATGAAAAGCTACATAAGAAATTGTTGCAGTTTAAAAAGAAACTGGCTGCCTCGATAAAAAAGAAGACAAAAAAGTAATTTCGCCAAAGAGCTCAGCCGTCATCGGGTTTTAAATTAAGGAGAAAATAAGAATGCGCATTGCCATGTTTCATTGGGGATTTCCTCCGATTATTGGGGGTGTGGAGACGCACTTGACCATGCTTTGCCCGACATTGGTACAAAAAGGACATAAAGTAGCATTGCTTACATCTACAGTCGAGAGTATAAATAAGATAGAGGATAGCTATAAAGGTATGTCCATTAGACGCACACCCTTGATGGATTTAAATTGGCTGCATAAAAGGGGCTTAGAAGATATAGAGGACAAGGTAGAGGAGGTTTTCGCTGAGTTTATCGAAAAAACCCGTCCTGATATCATCCATGCGCACAACATGCATTATTTTAGCCCGGCGCACACTAAGATCTTGGAAAAAATGGCCAAGAAAAAAGGAATACCTCTAGTTTTGACCGCACATAATGTCTGGGATGATATCCTATTCTTAGACCTTACGCTGGATATCGCATGGGACCATATTATCTCGGTAAGTGAATTCATCGCCAAAGAATTGGCCAGCGCTGGAGTTTCCAGAAAGAAGGTGACGGTAGTGCACCATGGGATAGATACCAAAAAGTTTGCGCCTCAAAGAGCAAAAAAAGAGATATTTAAAAGATACCCCAAACTTAAGCACAAAAGAGTGTTATTCCATCCCGCCCGCTCAGGGTTAGCTAAGGGAAGCGATATAGGCGTTAAGGCATTGAGGATAATAAAAAAGGCGATACCTGATGTATTGCTGATCTTGGCCGGAACCAGAAGGATAATTGATTGGAGCGACAGCCAGCATAAGGATCTTGCCTATATAGTCCAACTAATAAAAAGGTTTGGCTTGGAAGATAATACATTTATGAATGTCTTTTCCCATGATGAGATACCGGACCTATACCATGCCAGCGAGTTTGCCATCTACCCTTCTTCGGTAGGAGAGCCTTTTGGGCTGACCATGCTTGAGGCGATGGCCTGTGCTAAGCCGATGATAGTTACTAATTCCGGGGGGATGCCCGAAATAATAAAGAATGGTGTGAATGGTTTCGTGATCAAGGTCAGGGATTATAAGGCCTTGGCGGATAGATGCATTACCCTTTTTAAAGACCCGGAGCGCAAGAGTAATCTGGGCCAGACAGCCAGAGAAATAACCGAACAGAAGTTCACTAAAGAGATAATGACTGAAAACACACTCGCTGTCTATAGGAAGCTGGCAAAAAAGCAGAAAAGATAGGACGGCCAATCGATTTATCAAGCCCGATGAAGACAGAGATAATAAATATCGACCCCCAGGACTTAGATCTAGATAAAATTAAAAAGGCGGCAATGATTATAACAGAAGGCGGCATCGTCGCTTTCCCTACAGAGACAGTATATGGCCTGGCCGCGGATTATTCAAACAGTGAAGCGGTGAAAAGGATATTTACAATAAAGAGGCGTCCAGAGCACAAACCCTTGACCATACAGATACACGACATCAATTCTTTAAATGAATTAGTTTCTGATATTCCGGTATTTGCCTATAAGCTGATGAGCGCGTTTTGGCCGGGGCCCCTGACATTGATTTTTAGGGCCAAAAAAGGCCTGCCGGCATACCTCAATACCGGTGCACAAGACACCGTAGGTGTGCGCATACCCAATAATAAAATCGCCCTAGACCTTATAAGAGAAAGCGGAAAACCTATAGTCGCCCCTAGTGCCAATATATCTGGCCGGCCACCGGCTAAAGACGTAAAAGAAGTATTGAATGATTTCGACGGCCTGATAGATATGGTCGTCGACGGGGGCGAAGTGGAATTAGGCGTAGCCTCTACTGTACTCGATTTGACTCAGGAACCGTTTGCAGTTTTGAGAGAAGGCGCGATAAGCAACAAGGATATTCAGGGTGTCCAAAATTAAAAAGATTCTTGTGGTATGTACCGGCAATTCCTGCCGCAGCGTCATGGCCGCAGGAATACTAAAAAGCTTACTTAAAGATAAAGCCGGCTATGAGATCTCTACCGCAGGTACCGTGGCCGTCAAAGGCATGCAAGCGACCCCCGAAGCCGTCGAGGTGGCCGCGGAAGATGGAATAGATGTCTCTGCCCATCTTAGCCAACCATTGACCGAAGAGATAATCGACCAGGCGGACCTGATTTTAGTCATGCAGAGAAAACACAGGGAACATATTTTAAATATTGATCCTAGCGCCGAAAGCAAAACACACTTGCTTAGTGAATTCGGCAGGATGCCCGGAGAGGATAAGTTGGTCGATCCGAATATCCCTGATCCAATCGGTAGATCCATAGATTTTTATCGTCAAGTTTATGGGATCATCAAGGAAGGTGTTTTACGTACCGTTAATAAGCTGGAGGAAAGATGAAAATCGCGATCGGAGCTGACCACGGTGGATATAAATTGAAAAGTAAACTGATAAAATATTTAGAAAGACACGGCCATGTGATCGCTGACTTAGGGACCCATAGCGTCCAAAGCTGCGACTATCCCGCTATTGGCTATAAAGTAGCCTCCAGCGTATCGTTGGGGGTTTTCCCCAGGGGGATATTGATCTGTAAGACAGGTATAGGCTTTTCTATGGTGGCCAACAAGCTCCCCGGTGTAAGGGCAGGGTTGTGTATGACTATACAACAGGCCCGCCGCAGCCGCGAACACAACAATGCCAATGTGCTTTGCCTTGCAGGTAGCTACCTGAGTTTGAAAAAGGCTCAGGCAATAGTCAAGGTCTGGTTAAAAACAGAGTTTGCCGGAGGCAGACACGCCAGAAGAGTGCGCCAGATCACCAATATAGAAAGAAGGATTTATCAGGACAAGAATGTAAAATTCAAAAATAAAAATTCAAAGCCAAAACGTAAAATCCAAAATCAATAACGGGGTTTTAAATCTTAAATTTTGGTTTTTAATTTTGCATTTTAAATTTTTAATTTGAGGAGCTTTAAATGGATAGCTTAAAGAACAGCGACCCCCAGGTATATAAAGCAATAATCAATGAGATTAAAAGAGAGAAAAGCACTATTAATTTGATCGCCAGCGAAAATTTCGCGCCTTTACCGGTTTTGCAGGCTCAAGGGTCAGTGATGACTAATAAATACGCCGAGGGCTATCCGGCGCTACGTTGGTATGATGGTTGCGAGTACGTGGATGTCGTCGAACAGCTAGCGATAGACAGGGCAAAAAAACTCTTCCGCGCCGAACATGTCAATGTGCAGCCCCACTCGGGAACGCAGGCGAATATGGCGGTTTATTTTTCTATGCTTAAACCCGGCGATAAGGTATTAGCTATGGATTTGGCTTGCGGCGGGCATCTATCTCACGGGCACCGTCATAATTTCTCGGGAAAGTATTTTAAGGTCATTTCATACGGGGTAAGCAAAAGGGATGAAAAAATAGACTACAATGAGGTCGAAGATCTGGCCAAGCGGCATAAACCCAAGATGATTTTAGTGGGCGCATCGGCCTATCCGCGGATCATCGATTTTATTAAATTCCGCAAGATAGCCGATAAAGTCGGTGCCTTTGTCTTAGCCGATATCGCTCATATCGCCGGCCTGGTTGCCGTGGGACTACATCCTTCACCCATTCCCTATGCCGAGTTTGTTACCGCTACTACGCATAAAACCCTGCGCGGCCCACGTTCGGGCATGGTAATGTGCCGCAAGAAATTCGCCCAGGCGATCGACTCCGAAGTATTTCCCGGTATACAGGGTGGTCCTCTGATGCATATTATTGCAGCCAAGGCCGTGGCTTTAAAGACGGCCCTTAGGCCACAGTTTAAGACATATCAGAAGCAGGTTGTGGCTAATGCCAAGAAGCTGGCTTCCAGCCTCAGTGCCCGGGGTTATCGTATTGTCTCCGGAGGCACAGATAACCATATGCTTTTAGTAGATTTGCGCTCAAAAAAAATCACGGGCAAAGATGCGGCTTTTGCTTTGCACAACGCTAATATCGTAGTTAACAAAAATTTGATTCCCTTTGATCCCTTAAGCCCTATGCTTACCAGCGGCCTGAGATTGGGCACGCCTTCAGTGACCTCAAGAGGGATGCGCGAAAACGAAATGGCCCAGATAGCCTGTCTTATCGACGGAGTAATATCCGCCGCAAAAAACGAGAAGGTCATTAAGATGACTGCCCAGGAGGTAGTCAGGCTGACGAACAAGTTTCCTGTATATAAAGAGCTGAAACTATGATATCGAAAATCAAAAAAAAGGATGCCCGCCCCAATTGGGACCAATATTTTATGGAGATCGCCAAGCTCGTTTCTAAGCGTTCTACATGTCTGCGTAGAAAAGTCGGCGCCATAGTGGTCAAGGGAAGGAGAATCCTGGCCACCGGCTACAACGGGACTCCCAGCGGGATAAAACATTGTGCCCAGGTAGGATGTCTGCGCGATAAGATGAATATCCCCTCAGGACAAAGACACGAGTTATGCAGAGGCCTACATGCCGAACAAAATGTGCTTTTACAGGCAGCCCTCTATGGAGTGGGTTTGGTGGATAGCACGCTTTATATCACCAATCAACCCTGTATTATTTGCGCCAAAATGATAATCAACGCCGGGATCAAAGAAGTTGTAATATCCGGCAATTACCCCGATAAAATGGCCCGGGAATTTTTAAAAGAAGCCGGCATCAAAGTACGCAGAGTCAAAAATAAATAGTCAGTGTATAAAAAGGATAAAACAAATGAAGTGCCCTTTTTGCGGTAATCTCGAGGACAAAGTCGTAGATTCGCGCTTAAGCGCTGAAGGTGCTTCTGTGCGGCGCAGGCGCGAATGCCTTAAATGTGAGCGCCGCTTCACAACTTATGAACATATTGAAGAAACGCCCTTGATGGTGGTAAAAAAGGATTCCCGCCGTGAACAGTTTGACCGCAAGAAGATACTTGCCGGATTGGTCAGGGCATGCGAAAAGAGGCCGGTGAGCATGGAGAAGTTGGAGCAACTGGTCGATAATATAGAATACGCGATACAGAAAAAATACGAGAAGGAAGTCACTTCCAAAGAAATCGGTGAGCTGGCGATGAAATCCCTCCAGCAACTCGATGACATTGCCTATGTGCGTTTCGCCTCCGTATACCGGCAGTTTAAAGACGTGAATCAGTTTATGAAAGAGATAAAGGGCCTCTCGGGAAAATAGAGGGGCTCGGGCTCCCCATCGTCCCTTTAGCTCGGTGTTTATTGCTCCGTTCGCTGCAATTTTTTGCCGAGTTTTGGCACTTAGCGGCTCGAAAATTTGCCTGCCCGCCCGGCTTTTTGATGGGCAGGCGGGGCGGAATTCCCTCGTGGGAGCTAATTGGGCTTAACTCGGTCAGTTCCGCCATTTTCTCGCCGTAAGTGCTCAAAACTCTTTTGCCAAAAAATTGCTTAGGCTCACTACACAATAAACACCTCGCTTGCAACGATGTCGCCCTTAGCCGCAAATAATAGGAACTACTGAAAATGGTAGTGAAGACGCAAGATAGGACGCTCAGTGGGCTAAACGCCAAACAGCGCCAGGCTGTGGAACATGACCAAGGCCCCCTTTTGATCATCGCCGGAGCAGGTACGGGAAAGACTGCAGTAATTACCCGGCGCATTGCCTACCTTATATCTACCAAGCGCGCCCGTCCCGAAGAGATCTTGGCGCTTACCTTCACCGATAAGGCCGCCGCCGAAATGGAAGAGAGAGTGGACCTCTTGGTGCCCTATGGCTATACCGATATTTGGATCTCTACCTTTCATGCCTTCGGCGACCGGATACTGCGCGAAAACGCCTTAGAACTGGGCTTAGAACCCAAGTTTCAGGTGCTTACCCGCCCCGACCAGATAATATTTTTAAGAGAGCACCTGTATGATTTCGCCCTAGATTATTATCGGCCCAAGAGCGATCCGGCGCGTTTTTTACAAGCCTTAGTCACCCTTTTTAGCCGTCTGCGCGATGAAGATGTCTCTTGGGAGGAATATCTACAGTATGCGCAGAGGTTAGGGCGAGAGGCAAAAGAGTCTCCCCAGGATGAAGAATTGCAGGAGACCTACAAAGCGCAGATGGAACTGGCCCGGGCCTACGAGACATACCAGAAGCTGCTGATGAAAGAGGGGAAAGTCGATTTTGCCAACCAAGTATACCTTGCCTTGCACCTTTTCCGTAAACGTCCGCTGATCCTTAAAAAATATCAGAGACAGTTTAAATATATCCTGGTGGATGAATTTCAAGATACCAATTTTAGCCAATTTCAGTTGGTCAAGCTTTTAGCCGGTGCCCATAAAAATATTGTGGTAGTAGGCGACGACAATCAATCTATTTTCAAGTTTCGCGGGGCGGCCATCAGCAATATCCTTACTTTCATGGACTATTATCCTCGGGCAGAGAGAGTAGTGCTTACCGATAATTATCGCTCCACCCAGGTAATTTTAGACAAGGCATACCAGCTGATTAAGCATAATGACCCGGATACGTTGGAGGTAAAGTGTAATATCAGCAAGGAGCTCATAGCCCAACAAGAGACAGGGCCCGCCATAGAACATCTTCATTTCGATGCCGGCCTGGCCGAGGCGGATGAGGTCGCCCGGATCATTGAAGAAAAGGTAGAAAAAGACGAAATTTCATATGCGGATATCGCTGTTTTAGTGCGTTCAAACAATGACGCTGACGCGTTCTTGCGCGCGCTGAACATGCGTTCTATTCCCTGGCGCTTCTCCGGCAATCAAGGTCTATACAGTCAAGAGGAAATACGTTTCCTGATCTCATTTTTGCGCACTATCGCCGATCCCGAAGACAGTATAAGCCTCTACCATCTGGTAAGTTTTCCGGGAGTCTATAAGCTAAATATGGTCGATCTGACCCGTTGCCTGAATTGGGCCGACAAAAAAAACCGTTCCTTATTTATGGCCTTCAGCAAGTTGGATGAGATCAGCGAGCTTTCCGATATCGCAGCTGCCGCAAAAAAGAAGATCCAAAAGATCGTCGAAGACATAAACCATTATTTAAAGGAATCGCGCAACCTCTCGACAGGAAGGTTGCTTTATACATTTCTGCAGCAAAGCGGGTATATTAAGAAGTTGGTAAAAGAAGAAAGCACGGCCAACGAACAGCGCATCAAAAACATCGCCCGTTTTTTCAATATCGTGGCTAATTACGAAAACTTGACTCAGATCGACCGGCTGGCCAATTTTATTCAGCATCTGGATATGCTTATTTCCGCTGGAGACGATCCAGCGACCGCTGAGGCCGACTTTGACTCGCAAGCGGTGAACGTGCTTACTATACACAAAGCCAAGGGCCTGGAGTTTGAGGTGGTGTTTTTAGTGAACTTAGTACAGGGGCGTTTTCCCTGGCCCAGAAGGCGCGAGCCGATCGAGATGCCGCTTGAATTGGTAAAAGATATCTTGCCCAGCGGCGACTATCATGTCCAAGAGGAGAGAAGGCTTTTTTATGTAGGCATGACCCGAGCCAAGCGGCATCTATATTTTACCTCAGCCCAGGATTACGGTGGCAAACGCGCCAGGAAAGTGAGCCAGTTTGTATATGAGGCCCTGGATGTCAGCCCGCAAAAACCGGAGATCATCAAGACGCAGGCTATCCAAGAGATAGAGCGTTTTGCCCCCCGGGCGGCTAATCCCCCGCTTAAAGATGAGCCGATATCCGACGATGCCCTGCTTACTTTGAGCTTTCGCCAGATAGACGATTATCTTACCTGTCCTTTAAAATATAAATATGTGCATATTCTGCGTATCCCCATCCTGCGCCATCACAGTGTTGTGTATGGAAGCGCGATCCATAAGGCTATTTTGGATTTCTATCAAGCCAAGATCGATAAGAGAAAGTTCAGCGAGGCCGATTTGCTGAGGAGCTTTAAGGCTGCTTGGGTCAACGAGGGTTTTCTCTCCCGGGCCCACGAAGAGCACCGTTTCCAGCAAGGAGAGCAGACTCTCAAGAACTTTTACAAGCGCGAGAAGAAAATGCCTTTGCCTTCTTACATTGAACAGCCTTTTAATTTTATCTTGGATAAGGACAAGATCACCGGTCGCTGGGATAGGGTCGACAAGATAGGCAAGGAGGTAGTAATCGTCGATTTCAAGACCTCGGACACGGTAAAAAAACAAAAACAGGCCGATAAGCGCGTAAAGGAAAGCCTGCAGCTTTCCATTTACGCCTTAGCATATAAGGCTATTGAGGGCGAACTCCCCGCGCGAGTGGAGTTTCATTTTGTAGATACGGGCTTAGTAGGCTCTGATGTGCGTACAGTGAGCGATCTGGAGAAGACCAAGGAATTGATAAAAGAAGCTTCGCGTGGAATCCGCAAGCGCGAATTTCCCGCTACTCCGGAATATTACGCCTGTAATTATTGCGCATACAGGGAAGTCTGCCCCTACACCGCCAGTCCCCGCTAAAAAACAAGACCGGTTCTTGAGCCAATCGGAAAACTGTCCCGGAAGGCGGAAGAGAAATGAGCGAGTATATTTGTCCGCATTGCGGAAACCCGATTTATGACGATGATGCGCTTCTGTGTATGTATTGCGGCGAGAGCCTCAAGCGTGATGTAGGGGTATTTGGTAAGATCAAATACACAAAGCCCAAAATAATCATCATGACTGTCGTGGGTTTAATCGTGTTGAGCTTCGTCCTTCTTGTAATATTTTAAAAAGACGGGAGGTAAAATGATCAATTATCAGGAATTCGCCAAGATGGAGATCAAGATCGCGACCATCCTGGAAGCAGAAAGAGTGCCCAACACTGACAAGCTAATCAAGTTGATCGTAGATATGGGTGGCGAGAAAAGGCAGCTTGTCGCCGGCATAGGGATGAAATACGAACCCAAAGATATTATCGGAAAACAAACGCCTGTGCTTGCCAATCTTGAACCGGCAAAAATAAGAGGCGTGGAGAGCAAAGGTATGATATTGGCCGCTGACTCTTCAGGCACACCGATAATGCTTTCTCCGCTGGAGAAGGTCCCCGAGGGCAGTAAAGTAAAATGAGCGGGATGAATATAGTCTATATAACCGCAAAAAATAAAGCAGAGGCCAGAAAAATAGGAAAAGAATTGGTTCGCCAGAGGCTGGCCGGATGCGCCAATATTATCGAAAATGTGAATTCGCTGTACTGGTGGGAAGGCGAGATTCAAGACGATAATGAAGCGGTGTTGATCGCCAAGACTAAAGAGTCGCTGGTGCCGGAGTTGATAGATAAGGTAAAATCTTTACATAGCTACTCCTGCCCGTGTATAATATCCCTGCCTATAAAAGGCGGTAACAGGGATTATTTGGACTGGCTGGAGAAGGAAATTAAATAAGGAGGTTCGGTGCTTTTGTTCGCTCGCTGCAATTTTTTGCCGACCCGCAGGACTTAACGTTTCGCAAATTTGCCTGCCCGCCCGGCTTTTTGATGGGCAGGCGGGGCGGAATTCCCTCGCAAGAATATAATTGAGATTTGCTCGGTCAGTTCCGCCATTTGCTCAACGTAAGTCCGCGCAGGTCAAAAGACGCAGTAGCGGTTGCCAAAAAATTGCTAATGCTCGCTCCACAAAAATACCTCACCTCAATATTTATTTTGGGAAAATATTATGAAGAAAGAGTCGGTGCATTGCGAACTACTTGATGCAGGCAAGGTCAAATGCCTGCTTTGCCCCAACTACTGCCTTTTAAGAAAAGACCAGAGGGGTAAGTGCGGGGTGAGGAAGAACGAAAACGGTCGGCTCTATTCTTTAATCTACGGCGAAGCCACCTCCATAGCCCTGGACCCCATTGAGAAAAAACCGCTTTATCATTTCCACCCCGGAGAAATGATCCTTTCCTTGGGCACTAAAGGATGTAATCTTAAATGTCCTTGGTGCCAGAATTGGACGATATCTCAGGATTTGGATTGCCCTTCAGAAAACATAACCTCTCAACAGGTAGTAGCCAAGGCCAAAGAATTAGGCTCATTCGGCGTAGCCTATACCTACAATGAGCCTTTTATCTGGTATGAATTTGTCTACGACACTGCCCGGTTGGCGCACAAAGAAGGATTGAAAAACGTATTGGTCACTAACGGATACATAAATCAAAAACCCCTGGAAGAGATTATAGGATTTATCGATGCCATGAACGTCGATGTGAAGTCGATGGAGGAAGGCTTTTACAAAAAATACTGCCAGGGCAGCCTGGCGCCTGTTTTGACCGCTTGCGAGTTCGCGGCGAAGAAGTGCCATGTCGAGATAACTAATCTGGTCATCCCCACTCTTAATGATAAAGAAGAAGACTTTGAAAAGCTGACCGATTGGATAAAAGACAGGTTGGGGCAGGAGACTCCATTACATTTCTCCCGTTATTTTCCCCAATATAAGACCAACATACCGCCTACCCCTGTAGCTACATTGGAAAAAGCAAGAGAGATCGCCGAAAAAAGACTAAAACATGTTTATTTGGGTAACGTTTAAGGGGTTGCTCCTGACCTGATCTTGGCGATATTGTCTTTTAACTCGGCTTTTTGGATTAGGTTTTCCCGCCAAACCCCGAAAAACTCGTTCTTTTTTGTAGCCAGAATACCCTGTGCGAACCCCTCTTTTTCTTCAACAAATACTTTTTCATCTACGGGGATGATCTCTTGCAGACGCAGGATGCAGAATCCCGAAGGCGCTTCCAAGCTTGAGCTTACTTCACCCGGCTTAAGGGAAAATATGGAGTCGGCTAATTCCGGGCTACGTCCCAGACCTGTTATGTAGCTTGAGCGCGAAAATTCAGCTGTCTCTTTGAGTTCCAGCCCTAGCTTCTCAGCCGCTTTTTGAAAGTCCAGGCTTTTGTCTTGCATTAACTCATTTAATTGCCTTGATAATTCCTGGGCTTTTTCTTTGGCCAGCTCTCGGGACTTTTGTTCGACCACGGCTTTTTCGACCTCTTCCTTTATTTCTTCTAAGGCAGGGACATGGGCAGCCTTCTTTTCTTTTATTTTCATAATAAAATAGCCTTTTGCGGTATTGATGACGTCGCTTATTTGACCTAAGTCTAGAGAAAAAGCGGTGTTTAAGAACTCATAGGATAATCCTATCCCCGGGATAAGGTCCTGCGGGCCGAAAAATCCCGATTCTTTGACTTCCAGCCCGTTGTTTTTGGCTATTTCCTCGAATGCCTCGGGGGCCTCGGCCATCTGATCGATGACCCCCCACATTTTATCTTCCAATGCTTCCAACGATTTTTGCGCAGATAACTTTTCCTTAATTTGCTCCTTTTGTTCATCAGTAGGCTTGGGATCATCTTCTGCCTCTGACTGAAGTTCGGCAACTTCTTCTAATTGTGCTTCTTCCGGTAGTTCTATTTCCTCGGCCGCATCTATTTCCTCGACCGTTTCAGTCTCTTCTGATGTTTCTGCTTCTTCCGATTGCGTCTGGGCCTCTTCCTCGAGGATGTCTTCGTCTTCTTCGGTTGTTTCACCCTCTTCTTTTAGAAACTCATCTGGATTTTCTTGATAATAGGCGATTATTTCTTCTTCATCTACCTGGGCCGGAAAGAGCTCCTTTGCTTGATCTATAAGTAACCCCACATATTTTACACTTGCCTGTTCCGGTTTTTGAAATTCGTCTTTGTTGTTTTGGTAATATTCTTGCAATTCTTCATAGGCGGGGTGGATCTGTTCAGAAAACTCAGCCGGGTCGACAAAGATATATTCAGCCTTGGCCTTTTCGTTCTCCTTTTTATACTGCCTTTCTATTTCCTCGTCGCTTAAAGACACCTCGGCAGTTACCTTTTCCCTTAATTTTGCTATGGCTATAGTATCCCTGATCTGTTCCTCGAACTCCCTGGGGCTCGTCCCAAAAGCGTAATCCAAAACGGTATTATATGTGGCCTGATGGAAACGCCCATCCCGTTGAAACAACCCTATGGTGCGGATTACGCTGACAACTTCTTGATCGCTGACCTTTATATTTTGTTTATCTGCTTCATAAAGCAGGATCAGCCGCTCCCAGGTCTGGCTGTCAAAGTCAAGATACTGAGCTATCTGGTTTAGGTTTTGCCCATAGCGCAGGAAAGCGTCATTCCTGGAGGCCAGGAACTGGGCCTCGAACTCACGGAATGATACTTCTTTTCCGAAAATCTCACCCGCGTATTTAGGCATTCGCCTTGAGTCTCTGGAACTACCGCTACCCCATAACACGAAAGCAGGGATAATCAATATCGCCAGGGCCCACATTATCTTTTTTACATTTTCTTTTTTGCGCAAGAAATTTAGCATTTTGTCTAGACCTCACTTTTTGGCCTATTATATCCCAACCCACACCCAAACTCAAGCATAAATGTGCGAAAGGGGACATTGTAGCAGGTAGTTGGAGGAATTTATTCTTTACAAAAATACCCTTTTATGCTACAATTTAGGCGCTAATTGCCTTGACTATTTACATATAATAATATACAATCAATACCTCAATTTTGCCCAAAAATATAACCACAAAAGATAGGCGTAATAATGAAAGCACAAAAAATCCTCAAATTGGGCCTGCCCAAAGGAAGCCTCCAGGAGGCGACCCTAAAGATGTTCCAAAATGCGGGCTACAAGATCAGCTTTACCAACAGGTCTTATTTCCCTAATATCGACGATTCGGAAATCGAAGTGACCCTATTGCGGGCCCAGGAGATGTCCCGATATGTGGAAGCAGGCGTGCTTGACTGCGGGATCACCGGAGTCGATTGGACATTGGAAAACGGCTCTGATGTAGTCAGCGTGGCAAAACTGGTATATGCCAAAAAAAGGCTGGTGCCGGTAAAGTGGGTTTTAGCCGTTCCTGCTCATTCGAAGGTCAAAAGAGTACAGGATCTAAAGGGAAAACGCATCGCCACGGAATTAGTAAGCGCCACGCGCGCTTATCTAAAAAAGAATAGAGTCAAGGCTAATGTCGAATTCAGCTGGGGCGCGACAGAAGCCAAAATAGCTACAGGCCTGGTGGATGCGATAGTCGAGCTTACCGAGACAGGGGCCACGCTGGCAGCCAACAACCTGCGTATCGTAGATACCGTATGCACTTCAGTTACGCAGATAGTGGCAAATAAGAAAAGCTGGCAAGAGCCTTGGAAAAGAAAAAAGATCGAAAGCATCACTCTTTTGCTTAATGGCGCCGTAGAGGCGGAAGAAAAAGTAGGCTTAAAGATGAATCTACGGGAGAAAGAACTACGAAAGATATTGCAGATCCTGCCGGCGATGAAAAAACCCACGATTTCTCACCTGACTCAAAAAGGATGGTTGGCTTTAGAGACAGTCATAGACGAAAAGGTAGTCAGGGATTTGATCCCTAAATTGAAAAAGACAGGCGCTGAAGGGATTATCGAATATCCCCTAAACAAAGTGATCCATTAATCTTTAACAAGATCCTTTTTAAGGAGGAAAAACATGCCTTGCGGGAAAAAGCGCAAAAGAAAAAAGATGGCCAAACACAAGAGAAAAAAGAGACTCAGAAGAGATAGGCACAAGAAAAAGAATAGATAGAAATCAATCAAAATAAAGTCCTCTCGATGCGTAAGTTAGTGATAGTGGCGTTAGCCTTGTCGGTGTTTTTTGTCTTTGCTCTAGCCAAAAGCACCTATATCGATATTGGGAAGTTTGAGAAAGAAGAAATTCATCTCTGCTCTTCCGATGAAGATATCCCTTTAGGCGAAGTTGCCCCCCTGGAACCAGATAAATCTACCAAAATCCTCTCGCAGGCCTATGCCCATTATATCCGCGGCATTTTGTATGACAGCGAAAAAAAGATAGATCAGGCTATCGAGGAATATAAAGCCGCTCAGAGTCTTGATCCCGACGTGCCGATTGTGCACAAAAGGCTGGCTATAGACTATTTGCGCGCCGGCCGCTATTCTGAGGCGGAAGAGCAGTTGGTCGTTGTCAAAGAGCTAAGCCCCGGGGATGTAAGCGTGAGGGGCTTTTTGGCCGATTTTTATACTGTACAAAAAAAATTCGACCAGGCATGCGTCGAGTACGAAGAAATACTTAAGATAAAGCCCGATGATCTAGAAAGTTTAGCTTCCTTGGCCGACCTTTATGTAATACAAGAGAGATTTGACGAAGCCATCGAAGTATACAAAAAGATAATCGAGCAAAAGCCGGATTCCGCGCAAGTCCATTTCAATCTTGGAATAATTTACACCAGGATCGATAATATTGAAGAGGCGGAAAGACAATTTAAGATCGCCCTGGATATCGAGCCGGAATATCTACAGGCGGAATTGGCTTTGGCTTTGATCAATGAGATCAACCAAAACTTACCCGAGGCCATCAAACATTATGAAGCCGCATTAAAGACAGACCCCCTCAATGTCAATGTATATCACCGCCTGGCCCAGACTTATTACCGTGATAATAGGATCGAGGATGCGGTCAATCAGTATAAATTCATCCTCAAGCTCAACCCCTACGACATAGACGCATACGTGGGAGTGGCATATATATATCTCAATGAGAAACGTCTGGATGAATGCATCGGGATATTGGAAGAGGCCTTGACGCATAAAGAGAATTGGCGGCAGAGCCTGGATTCTGAGCTTGTCTCCGTCGACAAAATAAAGAAATTGCAAGACGTCAAGGAGGCACAGATCTATCTTCTGTTGGGATTATCCTATGCCCAGAGCGATAAGACAGATGAGGCCATCGAGGCCTACAACAAGGCCATCGAGGCCGAGCCCGAAGGTTCTATAGGTTATTTCTATTTGGGGGCCATATATGAACGCATCGGAAGACGCCAAGAGGCTTATGAGGCCTTAAAAAAGTCTGTAGAATTAGATAACGCCAATCCTGATGCGCTGAATTATTTGGGTTATATGTACAGCGAAGATGGAATAAACCTTGACCAGGCCCAGGAGCTGATTGAGGAGGCCCTGGAGATGGATCCGGAAAACGGTGCTTATATCGACAGCTTAGGTTGGGTCTATTTTAAGAAGGGAATGGTAGATGAGGCGTTGGTAGAAATAAAGAGAGCCAGCGAACTTTTGGAAGATGCCGAGATTTTAGAGCATTTAGGGGATATTTATCAGGTGCAAGGCGAATATCAGAAGGCAAGAGAGGCCTGGGAAGCGGCTCTAGAGTTGGAACCAGAGCGGCAGACAGCGCAAGAGAAAATCAACAACTTAAAAAGAAAAGGTAAAAAATGAAGCACTCCAGGACGCGCAAAACACATTCATCCGAGGAAGTTAAAAAGTTAAAAGAAAAAGCTAAACAGATTCGTAGGCTTATTGTGCAGATGTTGGCCAAGGCCGGTTCCGGTCATCCCGGAGGCTCACTCTCCTCGACGGATATCATGACCTGCCTTTATTTTTCAGTCATGAACCATGAGCCAAAAAAAACCAAATGGCCTGGCAGGGATAGGTTTCATATGTCTAAAGGGCATTGTTGTCCTGTATGGTATGCGGTACTTGCGGAGAGCGGATACTTTCCTAAGGAATGGCTCTGGACCTTGCGCAAACTAGGCAGTAACTTACAGGGCCATCCTGACTGGAGGACGCCGGGCGTAGATGTCGGAAGTGGTTCTTTGGGGCAGGGCCTTTCCATAGCTTTGGGTATGGCCCTGGCTGCGAAATTGGATAAAGCAGGACATAGGGTATATGTACTGTTAGGAGATGGCGAGATACAGGAAGGCCAGATATGGGAAGCGGCCATGGCCGCCAGCCATTATCGTTGCGATAATCTATGCGCGGTCTTAGATTACAACGGCTACCAGATCGATGGCAAGGTTTCTGAAATAATGAACTTGGAGCCATTGGTCGAGAAGTGGCGGGCTTTTGGCTGGCATGTGGTCACAATCGATGGCCACGATATCGCAGATATACTTTCTGCCTTTGACCAGGCTAAAGACCTCAAAGACAAACCCACGATTATTATTGCCAGGACCATAAAAGGCAAAGGCGTTTCTTTTATGGAGAATGTTGTCGATTTCCACGGTAGAGCGCCTACGGAAGCAGAGACTAAACAGGCATTGGAGGAGTTATCGTAAAATGAGTGAGATGCGTTATGCAAGAGACGCTTACGGTGAAGCGCTCATAGAGTTGGGCGAGAAAAATAAAGACATAGTCGTCTTGGATGCCGATCTATCCGGTTCCACAAGGACAGCGATGTTCGGCAAAAAATTTCCGGAAAGATTTTTTAACATGGGCGTTGCCGAACAGAATATGATGGGTACCGCTGCCGGTCTGGCCGCAAGTGGCAAGATTGCCTTTGCCAGCACTTTTGCTATTTTCGGCGCGGGAAGGGCCTGGGATCAGGTAAGAAACACCATCTGTTACAACCAGCTTAATGTCAAGATAGTAGTCACGCACGCGGGGATAACCGTGGGCCCGGATGGCTCAAGCCATCAAGCCATTGAAGATATCGCCCTGATGCGCGCTATTCCCAATATGAATATCATCGTTCCCTGCGATGCCCCCCAGACCAAAGAAGCGATATTCGCCGCTTCCAAATCACCCGGGCCGGTCTATATACGTCTGGGCCGGGCAAAAATCCCTACGCTGTGTAATGATCGGGAATTTGAGATTGGCCGGGCTAGAGTCTTACGTCAAGGCGATGACGTCAGCATTATCGCTTGCGGGATCATGGTCAGGCAAGCACTGCTTGGCGCAGAGATTTTAGAGAAACAAGGGATAAATGCAAGGGTAGTAGATATGCATACCATCAGGCCCTTAGATAAAGATGTGATTCTCGAGTGCGCGAACAAGACAAAAGGCATTGTTACGTGCGAAGAACATCTGGTCAGTGGGGGGTTGGGCAGTGCCGTGGCCGAAGTCTTGGCCGAGATTAATGCCGTAGCGATGAAAAGGGTGGGTATCCCAGGAAAATTTGGTCAATCCGGAGACCCGGAGAATCTAATCAAAGAATATAGATTGACGCCAGAAAATATCGCAGAGACTTGTAAGGGGCTTATTGGTTAGCGAGAAATGGATGTCCTTGTCCTCAAAGCGCCGGCTAAATTGAATCTTTACTTGCGGGTGTTAAACAAAAGACCCGACGGTTATCATAATATAGAGACTATTTTTGAGAAGATAGGCCTATGCGATACCATATCTTTAAGAAGACGAAGACAGGGGATCAAGGTTTTTTGTAGACACAAGGACGTACCCGGGGGTAAAGCAAACCTCGGCTTTAAAGCAGCACAGGAATTACTTAAGCATGCTGGTTGCTCTCAGGGCGTAGAGATAGAGATAAAAAAGAAGATCCCCGTGGCCGCTGGATTAGGAGGAGGAAGTAGTGACGCGGCCAGCGTATTGTTAGGCGTAAAAAGGCTCTTGCGTTTGCAAATACCTCAGAAAAAGCTTTTAAAAATAGCCGCCAAGATAGGGGCAGACGTGCCTTTTTTCCTTTTTTCTGGTTCTCGGGCTATTGGCCGGGGCAAGGGAGAGCTCCTCAAAGCCGTTAACATAAAGAGGAAAAAATGGTATGTCTTAGTGGTGCCCCGGGGCCTGGCGGTCAGCACAAAACAGATGTATCAGCGCATCCGGAGAATTACCTTGACAAAACGGCCCTACGGTGTTAAAATTATGCTTCGCGCTTTGGAAAGAAATGACTTAACCGCTTTTAATAGATATAGTTATAACAGCTTTGAGGGAATGCTCCAAAAAAAATATAATCATGTTTTGGAAATTAAAAAGGCCCTCACTACTTTGGGAGTAGATGCAGCTTTGATGTCTGGAAGTGGGCCTTGTGTTTTTGGTATTGCCGCATCGAGAAAGGAGGCGATGTACGTAAGCGAGCAGCTATCGGCAAAAAAAAGACACTGGCGGGTCATAGTAGCAAGGACTTACTAACAGCAAAAGGAGGACTAGACGGATATGGAGATCACAGAGGTAAGAATCTTTTTGAGAGACAATCCAGCAACCAAACTACGGGCATATGCCACGATTACCTTTGACAATGCCTTTGTGGTTAGAAATATAAAGGTTATTGAAGGAAATAAAGGGCTGTTTGTAGCGATGCCTTCTCGCAGGGTCGAAGAGCCTTGCCCTAAATGCGGGGCCAAAAATTCACTGCGCAGCAAATATTGTAATCAGTGTGGCAGCCAGCTTCCGCAAAAAGAATATAGCTTGCCGGTAGACAGTTCAAGTATGAGTGATGGCGAAAAACAGGACCGTCGCTCTGAGCACAGAGACATAGCCCATCCCATCAACATGGAGACCAGGGAGTATATCCAGAATAAGATCCTAGAAGCATATGAGGCCGAAAAGGGCAAAAAACCGGAAGAAAGAGGTTTTCATCAAGATGGCCCAGCGAGCCTTGACCATATATAGTGAGTAGAAGTTGATTTTACATTGCCCGGTAGTGTAATGGTAGCACAGCAGCTTTTGGAGCTGCGTGTCTAGGTTCGAATCCTGGCCGGGCAGCCAAGTAGAATTTTTACGGGAGAATCCAGACCGGGCCGCCATTTTATTCAAAGGGCCCACCTGCCTTAAAAGAGGCAGATTTGCTGATTAGCTAGTAAGAGAAAGACAAATGAAAGATATTGTAGGCATAGTTTTGGCTGCGGGCGAAGGCACGCGGATGAAATCCGATATTCCCAAGGTCTTGCACAAGATTTGCGGCAAGCCGATGCTGAAATATATGCTTGACCTGTTGGGACGCCTGCAGATCGATAAAAATATCGTTATCGTCGGACACCAGTCAGATAAAGTGAAGACTATTTTTAAAAATAAGACCGTAAAGACAGTAACGCAGCCCAGGCTTTTAGGCTCTGGCGATGCCGTTTGGCAGGCCCGCAAATCCTTATTTAATTTTAAAGGTAATGTGTTAATTGTCTATGGAGATACTCCTTTGGTCACATATAAAAGCCTTAGCAATTTAATCCAAGCTCACAGGGCAAATCAAGCAGCCTGTACGATCCTCACTGCCCAGACAAAGAATCCCACAGGCTTTGGCAGGATCATCCGCAGCGAGGATAACCGTATCGTCAGAATAATCGAAGAGCAGGATGCCGATCCGATTGAAAAGGCCATCGGAGAGATAAATGTGGGAGTCTATTGCTTTAAGGCGTCTGAGCTCTTCCCGGCCTTAGAAGAGATCAAGCCAAATAACGCCAAAAAAGAATATTATTTGACCGATGCGATAAAGGTCTTGACTTCAAGGAAGGCGAAGGTAGAGAGCGTCTCTGCAGAAGACGAGCACGAGGCCGTAGGTGTAAATTCGCGTTTGGAGCTTTCCCGGGCCAACGAGATCATCAATAAAAGGCATATTGAAGAGTTGATGCAAAACGGGATAACGATTGTCAGCCCGGCGACTACATTTATATCGACAGAAGCAGAGATAGGCCGCGATACAGTTATTGAACCGCATACCATCATAGAAGGCGAAGTGAGGATCGGGGCAAGTTGCCATATCGGTCCTTTTGCACGCATACGTTCCGGTTCGATATTGCAAGACCGTGCCAGCATAGGTAATTTCGTAGAGATAGTCAGGTCTAAAATAGGCGCTGGCTCCAAAGTGAAACACCACAGCTATATCGGCGATGCTATCTTGGGCAAAGGCGTGAACATCGGCGCCGGCACTATCACTGCCAATTATGACGGCAAAAATAAAAATCGTACTGTTATTGAAGACGGCGCTTTTGTAGGGGTAGGTTCGATTTTGATCGCTCCTGTAAAAATCGGCAAAGGTGCAGTTACCGGCGCCGGTAGCGTAGTCACTAAAAACAAAAATGTCCCTGCCGGAAAGACTGTAGTGGGCATTCCAGCAAGAGTATTGAAAAAGAAAAGCAGAGGCCGTAAAGTCATAGGACATAAGTCATAAGTAAGAACTTTAAACTTGTGACTTTGAACTTATAACTTTAGAAGAGGTGAGCATAAATGGATAAATTAGCCGTACTGACCGGTAACGCCAATCCTAATCTTGCCGAAGATATTTGCAGAGTTTTGAGGATTAAACTCAGCCAGGCTTCGGTAACAAGATTTAGCGAAGGGGAGATCAGGGTCCAGATAAAAGAAAATGTACGCGGCAAGGACGTATTTCTCATCCAGCCGACCTGTCCACCCGCAAATGATAACATGATGGAGCTTTTGATCATGATCGATGCGCTGAGGAGGGCTTCGGCAGGAAGGATTACCGCAGTCCTGCCATATTACGGTTATGCCCGCCAGGACAGAAAAGACATGCCCCGCGTTCCCATAACAGCCAAGTTGGTGGCAAATCTGATCGCCAGCTCTGGCGCCTCGCGTATCTTGACCATCGATTTACATGCCCAGCAGATTCAGGGATTTTTTGATATCCCAGTCGACCACCTTTACGCCATCAATGTGTTTTCCGAATATTATAGCCAGATGAATTTAGATAATTTGGTGATTGTCTCTCCCGATGTAGGCGGCATCAAGATGGCCCGGGCCTACGCGAAAAGATTTCATGCGGATTTGGCCATAATCGATAAGCGCAGAGTCAACAGCGAGAAGACCGAGGTGCTGAATATCCTGGGAGAAGTAGCGGGAAAGAACGCAATCATCGTCGATGATTTAGTGGCTACCGCCGGTTCGTTAGTAGAAGCGGCCCAGGCCCTAAAGGATAACGATGCGGGAGATGTCTATGCTGCGATTACCCACCCTGTTCTCTCCGGTCCTGCGCTGGAAAGAATAGAATACAGCCCTATTAAAGAGCTTGTAGTTTGTGATACAATACCAGTTGATGATTCGAAAATGCATCCTAAGATAAAAGTGCTCTCAGTGGCCCCTCTTTTAGCTGAGGCGATCAAAAGGATTCATCGTGAAGAGTCGGTAAGCTGTTTATTTGATTAAGAAAATATTTAACTATCAGCTATCAGTCGTCAGCTATCAGCAGCTGAAGGCTGAAAGCTGAAAGCCGAAAGCTAAAAAAATGGAAGAGATAAAACTAAAAGCGAAGATAAGAGAAGAAATAGGAAAAGAAGCGGTAAAAAAGCTTAGAGTCCAAGGCCATATACCAGCAGTAGTCTATAAAGGGAAAAAGTCGCAGAACATCAAATTTTTTGCAAAGGATTTTCTGGAGGCTATCCACACCAAGGCCGGAGAGAACGTGATTATAGACCTGGAAGTAGAGGCCAGCGCTTCAGGCAAAAGCGGTAAGTCTAAAAAGAGCCGCCCGACTATTATCAAGGAGGTCCAATATCATCCTGTAAAAGGCGATATTTTACACGTAGACCTAAACGAGATATCTTTGACAGAGGCAATTACTGTCAAAGTGCCTATAGCGGTCAAGGGTGAACCTGATTGCGTGGGCGTAAAAGAAGGCGGCGTCTTAGAGCACGTAATTTGGGAAGTGGAAGTAGAATGCCTTCCTACGCAGATTCCCGAAAGCATTGTTGTGGAGGTCCAAGGCCTAAAGATCGGCGACGGAATAATGTTAAAGGATTTGAAGGTGCCTGTGGAGATTAAGCTGATCGGCGATCCTGAACAGCCTGTAATCCATGTAGCCGCGCCACATGTAGAGGAAGAAGCGGAAGTCTCTGCTGAAGGCGAAGGGGTGCAAGAGCCAGAAGTGATTAGAGAGAAAAAGGTAGAGGAAGAAGACACTGCCGAAGGCCCCCCTGCTAAAGAGGGCAAAGAGTCAGATAAAGGCAAGAAAGCCTAAGGTCTTTTGTGAAAGCGATCATAGGGTTAGGCAACCCTGGCTTAAGATACAAATTTACGCGACACAACGTAGGTTTTTTGACAGTCAAGAGTTTAGCACGTCAGCTCAGAATTAGATTGGGCTTGAGAGAATTTAATTGTTTTTTAGGCAAGGGCACCATGGGGGGCGAAAAAGTCATCTTAGGCCTTCCTTTGACCTATATGAATTTAAGCGGCCAGGCAGTAGCCCCTGTTTTAAAGCGACATAGGGTCGAGTTAGCGGATGCGCTTATTATCTGCGACGACGTAAATCTGCCCTTAGGCAAGGTTCGCATCAGGGCCAAGGGAAGCGACGGGGGGCATAAGGGGCTGCGTTCCATAATCCAAAATCTAGATAGCCAGGATTTTCCCCGCTTGAGGATAGGCGTAGGCTCACCGGCAGAAAAGTCACAAGAGGACAATCTTAGAAAATACGTTTTAGCACGTTTTACGAAGAAAGAGACTAAGCTCATAGAAGAGTCCATTGCGCAGGCCCGAGAGGCTGTTTGGGTATGGGCCCGGGAAGGCATAGTACCCGCAATGAATAAATTTAATTAAGAAAGGAGATCGAATTTGCCAGCATACGAAGTAATGTTTATTTTTAAGCCGGAATTAAGCGAAGAGCAACAGCAGAAGCTAGTCGGAGAACTGGAAAATATTCTTAAGGAAAATAAGGTTAATATTGAGAACTCTCAACCCTACGGCAAGCGTCGCCTTGCTTACGAAATAAAAAAATCCAGAGAGGGGCTTTATTATCTGATGAACTTTTCGGCTTCCGATGGATCTGTATGCAAGAAGTTGAATCATGCTTGCAATATAAATGAGAATATATTGAGAGTGTTGATGATTAAAAAAGAGGCCAAGGCTAGGTAGAAGGAGGAAGAAATGGCCAATTTGAACCGCGTATTTTTGATGGGCAACCTTACTCGCGATCCGGAGCTACGCTACACCCCCAGTGGCACAGCCGTTACCAACCTGAGGATTGCGGTAAATAGAAGATTTAAGACGCAGACAGGGGAAGTAAAGGAAGAGACAGCGTTTATAACCGTGGTGGCCTGGGGAAAGCAGGCGGAGACCTGCACACAGTTTTTGACTAAAGGCAAACCGATTTTCGTAGAAGGTAGATTGCAGATGCGTTCCTGGGAGACGGCCGATGGCCAGAAACGCAATGTCTTAGAAGTAAGGGCTTCGCGGGTACAATTTTTAGGACGTCCGCAGTTATCACAAGAAGAGGGACAAGATACGCAGGCTACGAAAGAGGAATCCTTAGATGCCCTGTTTAGCTCAAATGACCAGAACACGATAGAAGAAGACAAGGATTTTAATTCAAAAGAAGTACCATTTTAATTTAAGCGATAGGACAGATCAATGTTTAAACCTAAGAAAAAAAGAAGACCAAAAAGACAATTTATAATCAGAAAGAAAGTTTGTTCCTTTTGCGTCGAGAAAGCAAAGACGATAGATTACAAGGACATCGCCAAACTGACAAAATTTACTACTGAAAGAGGGAAGATGATCCCTCGACGGGTATCAGGGGTATGTGCCAAGCATCAACGAGTCTTGGCCATGGCTATTAAGAGAGCGCGTTTCATCGCACTTATACCCTATATACGCAAGTAGTTGATTTATGAGGTCTAAAACATATGGAAGTCATACTTAAAAAGAATGTCGAAAAATTGGGCAAGGCAGGGGATGTCGCTTCTGTCAAAGACGGATAC
The DNA here is from genome assembly GCA_016939375.1 of Candidatus Omnitrophota bacterium. Taxonomy (GTDB): domain Bacteria; phylum Omnitrophota; class Gorgyraeia; order JAFGHF01; family JAFGHF01; genus JAFGHF01. The sequence goes on from JAFGHF010000023.1 coordinate 32,034, forward strand.
GCACGTAATTTTTTGTTCCCTCAAGGCCTGGCCCTACCGGCAACAGCCGCTAATTTGAAGGTGATAGAGCGGGAAAAGGAAAAAGCGACCTTACGCCAAGAAAAGGAAAAACAGGCTGCCCAGGAATTGGCAGAAAAGATTAATGCTACCTCCTGCACCATATCGGTACAGGCTGGAGAAGACGGTAAACTCTATGGTAGCGTGACTAACCAGGATATCGCCCAGGCCTATAAACAGGAAGGCATCAATATTGACAAAAAAAAGATCGAGCTTCCTGAGCCGATTAAAGAAGTAGGGGTATTTAAGGTAGATGTAAAGCTGCATCCCGAAATTACCGCTGAGGCAAAGATCTGGGTAGTGAAAGAATAGCTTTATTAACCATTGGTATGGCAAAATGGCAGTGCGCAATCTCGATAACAAGGGTACTAAGACTAAAGATATATCCTTAGAAAAAGTCCCACCGCAAAGCTTAGAGGCTGAGATCGCTGTATTGGGTTCTATGCTCATCGAAGACGATGCCTTGGGAGAAGCGGTAGAGATAGTAAAACCCTCATACTTTTATAAGGATGCCCACAGAAAGATCTTTGAGGCGATATCAGACTTATATAGCGCCAACAGGGCCGTAGACTTGGTTACTTTGGCCGAAGAGCTAAAAAGAAGGGGCGAGCTAGATGATGTAGGGGGGGCAGCTTATCTGACTGAACTCACCGCCGCCGTGCCTACCGCAGCTAATGTACAGCACTACGCTAAGATCGTTAAAGAAAAGGCTATATTACGTAATTTGATTAACACAGCTACACATATCGTCGAACAGAGTTACAGCGGCCAGCAAGACGCAAATGTCCTCTTAGACCAAGCGGAAAAGCAGATCTTTGATATTGCCGGCACACAGATGCAAGGCATGTCTGTTTCGATAAAAGAGATCATTAAAGACAGCATCGAGACTATAGAGGGATTTTATCGGCGCAAGGCCCATGTAACGGGATTGGCGATGGGTTTTGATGACTTAGACATAATGACTTCGGGTCTGCATAGTGGAGAGTTGATAGTCGTCGCCGGCAGGCCTTCGATGGGCAAGAGTGCCCTTGCCACCTGTATCGCCGAATATGCAGCCATTCATGAGCAGAAGGGCGTAGCTATCTTTAGCCTAGAGATGTCTAAAGAGCAGCTTGTCCAGAGGATGCTCTGTTCGCATGCACATGTCGAATTGCAGAAAGCAAGAAGCGGTTTCTTGACCCAGAGCGATTGGCCCAAACTTGTTACCGCGGCCGGGAAACTTGCCGAAGCACCTATTTTTATAGATGACAGCGCCGGCTTGACCGCGTTAGAATTAAGAGCTAAGGCCAGAAGGCTCAAGAGCCGGCATAACATCGAGCTGATAGTGGTGGACTATTTACAGCTGATGAGCGGTGCCTCTAGGATTGAAAACCGTCAACAGGAGATTTCCGACATTTCCCGTTCTTTGAAAACGCTGGCCAAGGAATTAAATATTCCTTTGATCGCCATCAGCCAGCTTTCCCGAGCGCCGGAGAAAAGAGAAAACTTCCGGCCCCGCCTTTCTGATTTAAGGGAATCCGGGGCTATCGAGCAGGATGCCGATGTAGTATTACTGCTTTTTCGCGAGGAATATTACAATCTTAAAGATACAAATAAGGGCATTGCCGAGGTAATCGTGGCAAAGCAGCGCAACGGCCCGGTAGGTCCTCAAAATCTGCTATTTTTGAGTGAGTATACTCGGTTTGAAAACCTATCAAGACGGGAGGAATAAAACTTTGAGCCTATGCCAAAAAATCAGTCTAGGTTTTGCAGTTATCCTCTGCCTTAGCTTTTGCTCATCAGCGCTTTTAGCGCAGGAGGACCAAGAGCAGAAGATGGTCACCAAAGTAGATGTAGTTGGCAATAAGAATATCAGCAGCGCGACGATCATTTCCAAAGTCAGGACTAGAGAAGCAAAGCCGTTCTCCCAGATTGTGGCCAGCGATGACCTAAAGCGTCTTTATGCCCTAGGCTATTTCAGCGATATAAAAATCGACCTGCGCGAGACAGAAGAAGGGGTCGAGGTAATATTCCAAGTCCAGGAATTGCCGATTATATCTTCGATAACACTCTCGGGAAACAAATCTATCAAGACGGAAAAACTGAACAAATCGATCAAGTCAAAAATGGAAGATTTTTTCAATATCCAACAGCTCAAGCAGGATATGCGCGATATCCAAAAGACTTATGAGGCTAAAGGATTCCCGCTTACAGACATCGATTACGAGATGAAAGTCAATGAAGAGACCAACAAGGCGGACATCATAATCAATATCGTAGAAAAGGAACGGATCAAGATCAGGGATATTTTTGTCGAAGGCAATGTCGCATTTAAGGATAAAAAGATATTGAAGCTGATGCGTACGCGCAAAGATACATGGTTTACTTCCGGTCTATATAAGAAGGAAATATTCGATTTAGACCTTGAACGCATTGTTGCATTTTATAATCAGAATGGATATTTGGATGTGCAGGTTTCCCACAAGATCGAGTATGGGCCCGAACGCAAACGGATGTATATCACGATAAACATAGAGGAAGGCAAACAATATAAGGTAGGCAATATTACTATTGAGGGCGAATCTATATTTCCGGAAGTGGCCATCAGAGAACGCCTGGTAATGAATTCGGATACCGTTTTTAACAAAGACGACCTGCGTAAGGACCTCTCTAATATACAGAGCTTCTATTTTGAAAAGGGCTATATTTCAGCCGAGGTCGCTGCTGATACAAGCCTCAACGCGCAGACTGGAAAGATGGATATTGCCTATCAGATACGCGAAGATGAATTGGCCTACATCAACAAGATCAAGATCCGGGGCAATACCAAGACCAAAGATATGGTTATCCGCAGGGAACTTCGTTCGTATCCCGGAGAGCCTTTTGACGGCAACCAGCTGAAGCGCAGTAAAGAGAGGCTATATAACCTGGGATATTTTCAAGAAGTCAGTTATGATACAGAGGACACAAATGTCCCCAACAAGAAAGACCTGGTCGTCAATGTAAAAGAGGCAAAGACCGGAGAGTTCGCTTTTGGGGCAGGATTCAGTTCAGTGGAAAGGTTTATCGGTTTTGTTGAGGTCGCCCAAAGAAACTTTGATATCACTAATTGGCATACCTTTACCGGTGCAGGTCAAGATCTACGGGTAAGGGCCGAGATAGGCACCGCTCGTCAAGAGTATGACATAAGCTTCACTGAGCCCTGGATATTCGGATACCCCCTTTCTTTTGGCGTAGACGGATATAACTCAGTCAGAGAGCGCTCCGGAGTCACGGGATATAGCTATGATGAGCGCAGGACCGGCGGAGATATCCGTTTAGGAAAAGAATTTACCGAGCATTTACGCGCTGATACCATGTACAAATTGGAAAACGTAGAGATCTCTGACGTCCCCGATAATGCCTCCCAAGGCTTACGCGATGAAGAGGGAGAGAACACAGTAAGCAGCTTGTCGTTAGGCCTTACTCATGACACGCGCGATAATGTCTTTTCTCCTTCAAAAGGTTTAGTTTTATTCGGTTCGGGAGAGGTAGCCGGTGGCTTTCTAGGCCAGGACAAGGATTTCTTCAAAGTAGGAGGCTCGTGCAATTTTTATCATACATTGATTGCAAAATTACTAGTAGAGTTAAAAATGGTAGCCGGCGGCGCAGGTACATACGATGATACGGATGTGCTGCCGATATATGAGAGATATTACCTTGGCGGAGCAAATACTATCCGAGGGTATGAGGAAAGGACCGTAGGGCCTAAAGATATTTCCGGAGAACCTATAGGCGGGGAGTCCATGATATATGGCAGTTGCGAGCTAACTTATCCTATATTTGAGATGATTAAAGTCGCTACATTTTACGACTTTGGCAATGTCTGGGAGAAATTAGGCGAGATCGGCACAGGCGACTACAAATACAGTGTGGGCGTCGGCGTAAGGGTCAAAACGCCGGTCGGCCCTGTCAAATTAGACTATGGCTATCCGCTGGAAGTCGATCCGGGAGAAGACCAGGAAGGCCGTTTCCATTTTAGCATGAGCAGGGGATTTTAAAAAACAGGAGGTAGGAAAATGAAGAGAGCCTTGGTATCATTAGTGGTGTTAGCGCTTTTGGGATGGGTTCAGGCAGGATTTGCCGAAGAGCAAAAGATCGGCTACATCAATTTAAAGACTTTGTTGGATGATTATAAGAAAGTCACGGATGGAGAGGACCAGCTGCTCAACCAGGCCGAAGAGAAAAATGAAGAAAGAGATAACATGGTAAAAAATATCAAGAACCTGCGCGAGCAAATAGATCTTTTGAATGAAGCAGATAAAGAGAAAAAGCAACAGGAGTTAGATGAGAAGATCAAGGCGTTGCAGGAGTTTACTTACCAGACACGCACATCTTTAAGGCAGGACAGAGACGAGAAGTTCAGGGACATCATGAAGGAAGTCAAGACCGTAATCGAAGAGTATGGCAAAAGTCACAATTACAACATAATAATCGATGATACACTGCTTCTTTACAAACAGGAAAACCTCGACGTTACCGAGGAAATAGTCAAGATCTTAAATCAAAGATACAAGAAATAGTTAGCTATCAGCCATCAGCCCTCAGCTATCAGCAGCTGAAGGCTGACAGCTGAGAGCTGAAAGCCCAAAATGGAAAAGACATTAGCCGAATTGGCAGATTTGCTGGATGGCGAGGTTGTAGGCGATGGTTCTCTCGCTATCAGAGGAGTCTCGGGGATTAAAGAGGCCAAGGAAGGCGATATTGCCTTCATCGCGAATTCCAAATATTTTTCTTTGATGGAAAAGACCAGGGCTTCGGCAATAATCACTTCCAAGGATGTGCATGATGCCCCCAAGCCCATCGTGCGTACGGAAAATCCTTCCTTAGCCTTTGCCAAGGTCGTTTCTATGTTTTCCCCAAATCAAGTAAGCCGGCCTAAAGGCATCCATCCCACTGCCGTGGTAGGTGAAAATGTCAAATTAGGTAAAAATGTCGCCCTGCAGGCCTATTGCGTTATCGAGGATAATGCCAGTATAGGCGACGAGACTATACTTTATGCCGGGGTGTATGTCGGCCAGCACGCCAGAATAGGCAAGAAATGTATTGTCTACCCCCATGTCTCTATCCGGGAAAGAGTTATCATCGGCAATCGAGTGATCATTCATAATGGTACTGTGGTGGGAAGTGATGGATTCGGCTTTGCCAATGTAAAAGGGGCACATCATAAGATTCCCCAAATAGGTACGGTTGTAGTCGAAGATGATGTGGAGATAGGGGCTAATGTGACTATTGATAGGGCCAGGTTTGATAAGACACTCATCGGCAGAGGCACCAAGATAGATAACCTAGTGCAGATCGCTCACAATGTGCTGATTGGTGAGAACTCGATTATCGTAGCCCAGGCCGGCATTTCCGGAAGCACGGTAATAGAAAAAAATGTTACCCTGGCAGGCCAGGCGGGTTTGGTAGGCCATATAACAATAGGAGAAGGGGCGGTCGTAGCTGCGCAGGCAGGAGTGACCAAAAGCATTCCACCCCGCACATGTGTATCTGGGTATCCGGCTAAGCCGCATAATGTAGCCAAGCGTATTAATGCCCATGTACAGAAGTTGCCGGAGCTTTTTAAAAAAGTAACTGAACTAGAGAAAAAGATTAATGAGGCGATAACGGCATGGAAAAGCAGAAAACCATAAAGAAAAAAGTAAGTGTCAACGGCATCGGTATCCATACCGGCAAAAAAACAGAATTGACTTTTAGGCCGGCTGAAAAAAACACAGGGATTAGATTTATCCGAGTAGATCTGCCCGATAAACCGGTTATCCCGGCGTCTATTTTTAATGTATCGGAAACAAATCTAAAGCTAAGAAGGACATCGCTGGGAAGCGGCAAGGCCGAAATCCATACAGTGGAACACCTGCTTTCGGCCCTTTTCGGCTTAGGAATAGATAATGTCATTATAGAGGTAAATGGCGAAGAGATCCCCGCGCTTAAAGGCAGTGCTTATGACTTTTATAAGATCTTGCGCGATAACGGAATAGTCGAGTTAGATACGTCTAAGAAGCCTTTGAGCGTAAAAGAGCCGATGTGGATGAGAGACAATGATGCCTTTTTGGCTATTTTCCCCGACAATGAATTCAGGATTTCCTATACTTTAAGTTACCCGAGTTCGTCCTTGAACCAATATTTGAACCTAGTGGTCAACGAAGAGACCTTTTCCAAAGAACTTGCTCCCTGCAAGACGTTTTGTCTAGAGAATGAAGTCGAACAATTGCGCGCTCAAGGGTTGGGCAAAGGGGCTTCGGTCGAAAACACTATTGTGGTAGGTAAGGGCGGAGTGGTAGAGGGAAAGCCTACTTTCTCCGACGAGTTCGCCCGCCATAAAGTACTGGACTTAATCGGAGACTTTTGCCTTTTGGCCTCTTCTGTCAAAGGCCATGTAGTGGCGGTCAAGAGCGGCCACCCTTTAAACATAAAGTTCCTTAAGAAAATAAGTAAGCTCATTGAAAAAACGCCTTCTGCACAGAAGGCCGCCCTTAATTCTGAAGCTATCGTGCCCCCCTTTGATATCGCAAAGATCATGAAGGTGCTGCCTCACCGCTATCCTTTCCTTTTGGTGGACAAGGTCTTGGATTTTGAGGAAGGCAAATTTATCGTGGGCGTAAAAAATGTGACTGTCAATGAACAGTTTTTTACCGGACATTTTCCGGAAAGGCCGGTAATGCCCGGTGTCTTGATCATCGAAGCGATGGCCCAGACAGCGGGTATACTTATGCTTTCTCGTCCGGAAAACAGGGGAAAACTGGCTTACTTTATGAGTATGGATAAGGTCAAGTTCAGAAAGACAGTTGTCCCCGGAGACCAGCTTTTGCTTAAAGTCAATGTAGTAAAAATAAAATCAAGGATAATCATGATCCGCGGTGAAGCTGAGGTGAAAGGAAAGACAGTTGCCGAAGCGGATTTGATGTTTAGTCTGGTGCCCAAAAATGAATGAGGCCCAAACTTATGAAACATAGTGACATAAGTTTGTTGGCCGAATTCATCCCGCACCTTTCTGTTGTTCAGACTTTATTTTAGCAAAGTGCATTAAACGGAATTATCCTAAAGGTGCGGGATGAACCCGCACATACTAAAGAAGAAAAACTAAAAAGGAGAACAATTTACATCTAAAGTTGATTAAAGGATGTAAATTGTGTGCTCGTTAAAAATGATTAATGCCAACATACAATCTACAGCACAGGTCGCCCCCGGGGCCCAATTGGCCGAGGACGTGGAGATAGGCCATTATGCGGTCATCGGCCCGGAAGTCAAGATCGGCCCGGGCAATAAGATTGCCGATCACTGTGTCATCGCCGGCAATACCACTATCGGTAAAAATAACCAGATTTTTACCGGGGCGGTAATAGGCAGTGTACCCCAGGATCTGAAATATAAGGGTGAAAGAACCGAGATTGTCATCGGAGATAACAATATCATCCGCGAATATGTGACCGTAAACCTAGGTACCGCGGCCAGCCAGAAGACAGCCATCGGCAATAATAATCTGATCATGGCTTATGCCCATATCGCTCACGACTGTGTGATAGGCAATAATGTAGTCATAGCTAATGTGGGTACCTTGGCCGGACATATAGTCATTGAAGACAAAGCAATCCTTGGTGGATTGGCTGCAGTGCATCAATTTGTACGCATCGGCACCCTAGCTATAGTAGGCGGCTGTTCCAAAGTCAACAAGGATATCCCCCCTTATTCTATGTGCGACGGCCATCCCGCCAGAGTATTGAGCTTAAACAAGGTAGGCCTTGAACGTTGGGGGATAACCAAAGAAACAAAATCTCACCTTAAACATGCCTTTACCATTCTGTTCAAATCCGGGCTGTCCATGTCTCATGCAATAGAGCAAGTCGAAAAAGAGATACCAGCCGTGCCCGAAATTGTCCATCTTGTCAATTTTATCAAGGATTCGCGAAGAGGAGTGACAAGATAGTTTTGATGAACTCAAAGATAGGCCTTATTGCAGGAAATGGGGAGTTTCCCGTTCTTTTTGCTCAAGCTGCGCAGTCAAAAGGAAAGGAAGTCATAGCTATAGCTGTGCGCGAAGAGACTACTCCCGAGCTGGAAAAGTACGTCAGCAATATCCACTGGATCGGAGTAGGCGATCTAAAGA
>JAFGHF010000024.1 GCA_016939375.1 Candidatus Omnitrophota bacterium
CATTATTATATCAAGTGCAAGAATAAGTCTGTAACCGCTGATGCTATCAATAAGCAGGTATGGAGTATTATTGATACCATATGCAAAAATATCCATGTAATTGAGGAACTGGGAAGCCGGATAAAACTTAGTGCCAGCGAGCCGAATAAATGCCAGGTAGAACAGTTAGAAGCGAAGGAAGGCCTGCTTAACAAAAACCTTGAGAAACAAAAAGGGCTTTATGAGATATATGCAGAGGATAAAATTAACCTGGGTATTTATAAGGAGAGAGCTGAGCTTTTAAGGAACGAAGAAAAGAAGATAAAATCCGATATTAAGGCAATTCAATTAAGCATATTAGAAAGCAAGAACTCAATCAATATGACCCGGGCAACACAAGACTTCCTATTGAGGCTCAAAAGTATTCCCAAGAAAGAGCAGTCCGATTATGCCCTCAAGATGTTTATGAGAATTATCTTTAAAGGTATATATGTTCAAAATCAGGAGATTGTCAAGGTAGAGCTTAATCAGCCTTGGAAAATGTGCTATGAGGAAGGGTTAAAATGCCTAAAAACGGAGAAAATAGGGGAGAAAAGCCCCCAAAAGGCAAAAAGAAGTTACGTGTTCTTTTGCGTACCTTCGGCTGTCAGATGAATGTCAGGGATTCTGAGATCATCCTGGGGATGCTCAAAGAAAAGGGCTATGCCCCGGTGAGTAAACCGGATCAGGCCGAGCTGGTGCTTTTTAACACCTGTTCCGTGCGCCAGCACGCGGAAGAGCGGGTCTGGGGCCAGGCTGGGATGATTAAAAAAAGAGGGGCTCGGCCGGTCATCGGTATCGTCGGGTGCATGGCCCAGAATTATCAGGAGCAGATCTTCCGCCGGCTGCCCCAAGTGGACTTTGTCTGCGGCCCGGCCAATATTTACGATATCCCTCTATTAATAGAAAAGGCTCTTAAAGAGCATTCGCAGCTTTTGGCGGTAAATATGGAGAAGAGGCCTCTGCTTTGTGATAACGGATACAGAATAAGCAATCTTAAAGCGTTTGTGTCGATTATGTATGGATGCAATAACTTTTGTTCCTATTGTATCGTGCCCTACGTGCGGGGAAGAGAAGTAAGCCGGCCTCTAAGACATATTTTGGCGGAAGTGCAGGATTTAGCAGCGCGGGGTTTTAAGGAGATCACGCTTTTAGGACAAAACGTCAATTCCTACGGAAAAGACCTGCCGGGACCATTAAATTTTGTAAGGCTTCTTGAGAATTTGGACAGGATAAAAGGAATAGAGCGCATCCGTTTTGTGACCAGCCATCCTAAGGATGCAACACCGGAATTATTTAAGGCAATGCGTAATTTAGCCAGTGTCTGTGAACATTTACATCTTCCGCTGCAAGCGGGCTCAGACAAAATATTGCATATGATGAATCGTAATTACACATTAAAGGACTATTTGAAATTAGTAGATGTCCTGCGCAGGCAGGTCCCCGATAGCGCTATTAGTACCGATATAATTGTCGGTTTCCCCGGTGAAACCGAAAAAGATTTTAAAAAGACAGAGCAGGCCATGAAAGATATCCAGTTTGACGAAGCATTTGTCTTTAAATATTCGCCACGCTTTAAAACCAAGGCCGCTGAGTTTAAGGATGATGTTTCCAACAAAAAAAAGTTACAGAGAAACCACCGCCTTCTGGAATTACAAGGGGCTATTTCCCTGAAGAAGAATAAGCACATAATTGGTTCGACCGAAGAAGTCCTTGCCGAGGGCAAAGGTAGTTATTTTCAAGGGGCCAAAAAGAAACAGGCGGTCTTGGGCAGGAGCAGGAGTAACAAAGTCACTTTGTTCCCGGGAAAAATGGACTTGATTTCTAAACTTGTCCGTGTAAGAATAAAAAGAACGACTGCACATACATTGATCGGTGAGGTAGATGATAAGAAAAACTAGTCTAGTCATATTTGTAATATTTTGTCTTATTGGCTTTTTTGAGGGTAGTCTTTTTGCGGACGCCTTTAGAGATATCGAGGCCTTGATCCTTAAAGATTCCTATAACCAGGCTGCTAAAGAATGCATCGATATTATTTCCGGAAAGTATAATTCCAGCATAAAAGCCAAGGCCCATTATCTTTTGGGATTATGCCTCTTAAAACAAGGCAAATATGAACAAGCCCGTAAGCAATTTAGTAATGTCGTGAATAGATATTTCAGAAGCCAATATTATGATGACGCAAGCTTGGGCATAGCCGATTCTTATTTTATTAGCGGGGAATGTGCACAGGCCAGCAATCTTTATAAGGAATTCTTGCGCGATTTTCCGCGTAGTGAACTTACTAGCATAGCCCGCACACACCTTAAACAGTGTGCGCAAGGGCCCACGTTTAACAACTCCTGTTTTTCAATACAGGTCGGTTGTTTTTCGAATAAGGAAAACGCGGATAAATTACTCAGTGAGCTGAGTAATCAGGGATATGAGGCTTATATATTGAAATTAAGTAACGATGATTTACATCGTGTTCGGGTAGGAAGATTTAGCACGAGGCTGGAAGCAGAATTTTTGGAACAAAGGCTAAAAGCTGAAGGTTACGCCACCAAAGTTTGCCCATAAATTTTTATGAAGAAGAAGGTTATCTGCCTAATCGGACCCACAGCGGTAGGAAAGACAGACGTTGCTTTGAGTTTGGCAAGGAAGCTTGGAGCCGAGATTATCTCTTGCGATTCGATGCAGGTATATAAAAGCGTCAAGATCGCCAGTGCCAAGCCTAATAGGGCTCAGAGAAGATCAATTCCCCACCATCTTATCGATATAATACCGCCTTCCCAGGAATTTGACGTGGCCCGTTTTTGTAGCCTGGCCCGAAAAGCTATCAGTGCTATCCACAAAAAAGATAAAATACCTTTGCTGGTAGGAGGGACCGGGCTTTATCTGCAAGCCCTGCTGGATGGTTTATTTAAGGGCCCGGGGCAAAATCCGGATCTGCGCAGAAAACTCTATAGTCAGGCGGAAAAGTACGGATGCGCATATTGTTATAAAAGGCTAAAACGCCTGGATCCACAGGCGGCCTGTGCTATCCATCCCCATGATTTACGCAGAATTGTGCGTGCCTTGGAGGTATATTTGTTGTCGGGTAAGACAATTACGGAATTGAAGAAACGCTCGCATGGTTTAAAGGATAGATTCGACTGTTATTTATTTGGCTTGCAAAGAAATAGGAATTTACTCTATCAGCGTATTGAAAAAAGGGTAGAGAGTATGTTTAGAAGAGGTCTGGTAGCGGAGATGCGTAGGCTAAAGAGACGCAAAGTATCTAAAACAGCCCAGTCTTTATTGGGCTATAAAGAGGTCTTAGGTTTTCTCAACGGAAGATATTCATTAGAAGAGGCAAAGAGGTTATTAAAATTGGACACACGCAGATATGCAAAACGCCAACTTAGTTGGTTTCGCAGAGAAAAAGGCATAAGGTGGATTGAGGTTGGGCCAGAGGATGCCCCTGAGGCTATAGCTGAGAGCATAATTTCCATTTTAGGTTGTTAGCGTTGAGGGCGTTTGAGCTATTATTGGGACTGGTTCCCTTAAAGTCTACAGATAGTTCCGGGGACCGGTCCTCAAAGCGCGGAGGTTGAGGTTTTATGTGGGAGACGGGAAGAGATAAGAAAGAGAAGGCAATGCTGGTAACTCTCAAGGTTGGCGAGCAAGATGCCTGGACAGCAGAGGATGATGCCAAAGAGTTAAAAGAGCTTGCCCGCTCAAGTGGAGTAGAGGTAGCCAAAGAGATAATCTGCCATCGAGATAAGCCTACCCCTTCTTATTTCATAGGCAGAGGAAAGGCCGCAGAATTGGCCGATTTTTGCCAGGCCCTAGAAATGGACGTAGTGATTTTTAATTACGATTTAAGCTCTACTCAACAGAGGAACTTAGAGGAAATAGTCGATACAAAAATAATCGACCGCACACAGTTGATCTTGGACATATTTGCCCAAAGGGCAAAAAGCATGGAAGGAAAGGTGCAGGTAGAGTTGGCCCAGCTAGAGTATCTGTTGCCCCGATTGACCGGTAAGGGCATAATGCTTTCCCGCTTAGGCGCAGGCATCGGTACACGGGGGCCGGGAGAGAAGAAGCTGGAAGTCGACAAAAGGAGGATCAGAGAGCGGATCGGCAAGTTAAAGAAGGAGCTATTAAGCCTAAGCCAGAGAAGATCTTCCTTGAGGGAATATCGCAAACACCATTCCTTGGCCACCATTGCCGTGGTCGGATATACGAATGCGGGAAAGTCTACATTGATCAATCGTCTGACCGGTGCCCGACAGGCTGCCCGGGCCAGCATGTTTAGCACTTTGGATTCCGTAGCCAGAAGGCTTACACTTGCCAACAAACAAAAGGTATTATTTTCCGATACAGTAGGATTCTTGCGCCGCTTGCCCCACCATCTCATTGAGGCTTTTAAGGCCACCTTGGAGGAGGTCAAAGAGGCAGATGTATTATTACACGTTTTAGATATCAGCTCTGCCTATATTTATGAGCACAGTCAGGCAGTATTTGAGGTATTGACTGAACTCCAAGCCCAGCAAAAACCGATCATCGTGGCTTTGAATAAGATAGACCTGGTGGCAAACGAATACAGCCTCAGGCGTTATCTTAAGGATTTTAGGAACAGCGTGGCTATCTCTGCCTTAAAAGGGACAAATATCGACCAATTGCTAGAGAAGATTTCTCATCAATTAGCTGATTTGATGACTGAAGTGGAAATCGAGATCCCTGCCCATAAGATGAATTTGTTGAATTTAATCTATAATGAGGGGCAGGTATTCAAGAAAGTTTATCGTGATGACAAGGTCTGCATCCATGCCAGCATCCCCCACAGAATCAAAGGAAAACTCGAGCACTTTTTTGCAAAAAAAACATTTGACAAAGAATAACAATATGTTAGAATATCCCCTTAGCACTCTCTGTCTAAGAGTGCTAACACAGGATAAATAAGATGGTTGTAACTGACTTAAATAAAAGAAGAAAGAAAATTCTACAAGCAATTGTGGAATTATATATTGAGACCGCCGTACCCGTAAGCTCACAGGCCATTGCCCAACGCTTACGCTGGCGGATAAGTGCGGCCACAATCCGCAATGTGATGGCTGAGCTTATTGAGATGGATCTTATCTGGCAACCACATACTTCAGCCGGAAGGATCCCTACAGACAAAGCTTACCGTTATTACATCGATTCTCTTTTGGAATTGGAACAGCTTACCAGTCAGGAAAAAGAATTTATCGAGAGCCAGTATCCGGCTCGCAATGAAGCCTTTGAGGAGCTGTTAAAAGAGATTTTACGTTTACTTTCCAGCTTTAGCGGCTACACCACCGTAGCCTTTTCCTCTGGCTTAACTAGGATTTTGTTTAAAAAACTGGAATTTGTTTCTTTACAGACAAGCAAACTATTAGTAGTCTTGATCAGCCCGGAAGGATTGGTGAAGACTACCGTAGTGCAGGTGCCTTATAAAATAGAACAGCCTGAATTACTTAAGATCGCCCGATTCTTAAATGCGCAATTCGAAGGGCTGGCCTTAGATGAGATCAAGGAAAGGCTTTCTCTGCAGGTCTTAAATACCCAGGATGCATTTTTCCATATATTGAGGAAAGCAACACAGATCTTGGAGTTAGCCTTTGGCGGATTGCAAAAGGATGAGCTCTATCTCGAAGGAACCAGCTGCATCCTTAAACAACCGGAATTTCAAAACGCACAAAAATTACAAGCCATCTTCAGGGCCTTTGAAAAACAAGAACCGCTTCTTTCGATTATAAAAAGAGGCCTGGATGTTGACGGTGTGAGAGTATACATCGGCAAAGAGGGCCTATGTGAAGATATACAAGAATGTAGCTTGGTCCTTTCCAACTTTAAAATAGAAGATAGGTATTTTGGCACATTAGGCGTTATCGGACCGCGCAGAATGTGCTATGCCAAGGTGATTTCCGCAGTCGATTATATGGCAGATATCCTCAGCCAAAGACTGCTTATCTAGCGTTTTAATATAGGAAAATGCAATGAAGGACAGAGAACAAAGACATGTGGATAGACAAAAAGGTGGCCGCGTTATGCCTTTGGCCGAAGTAGTAATTACGGCTAAAGAATATCAGGAACTGACTGAATCAGCAGAGAAGACCCAGCAATACTATGACAAGTTGCTAAGGACGCACGCGGAATTTGATAACTTCAAAAAGCGCAGCCTTAAAGAAAAGGAGCAATTCCTTAAATATGCAAACGAAGGTCTTATTTATGAATTGATTTCTATCCTGGATAATTTTGAACTGGCTTTTGAATCTGCAAACAAGATGACTGACTTTAAATCCTTGCACCAGGGAGTGGAGATGATCCTGAAGCAGATTCATCAAGTTTTAGAGAAAAACGGGGTGAAAAAGATAGAATGTGTGGGCAAGGTCTATGACCCCATTCAGCAGGAAGCAATCGAGCATGTAGAGACAAATGAATATCCCGAAAATACAGTCGTGCAGGAAGTACAAAAAGGATATACTTTTGAAAACAGGCTTATCCGCCCTGCCGTAGTCAAAGTGTCTAAAAAACCGGAAAAAGGAAAAGATAAGAAAAAATAGAGAAAATTTCAAGGAGGTACAAAATGGCAAAAGTAATAGGCATTGATTTGGGAACGTCTAACTCAGCAGCAGCGGTAGTGGAGGCAGGCAGGCCTACTATTATTCCCAGCGCTGAGGGTACGACTGTAGGCGGAGGCAAAGCTTTTCCCTCATATGTGGCTTTTACTAAAGATGGACAACGGTTGGTAGGTGAGCCCGCCCGCCGTCAGGCAGCAATCAACCCACAAGGTACAATTACGGCTGCAAAAAGGAAGATGGGCGAAGACTTTAAATTCCAGGTCTATGATAAAGAGTTTACCCCCCAGCAGATATCCGCTTTTATCCTGCAAAAAATAAAGGAAGATGCCCAGGCATATTTGGGAGGAGAGGTCAAGGAAGCAGTAATCACCTGCCCGGCCTATTTTGATGACAATCAACGTACGGCCACTAAGGATGCAGGGGCGATAGCGGGTTTAAATGTAGTGCGCATTATTAACGAACCCACGGCGGCTTGTTTGGCCTATGGTTTGGATAAGGCCGGAAAAGAACAAAAGATCATGGTCTTTGATTTTGGCGGCGGTACTTTGGATGTCACGGTCATGGAGATGTGGCACGAAAAAGAAGGCGGTGCCGGATTTGAAGTCAGATCGACAAGTGGCGATACGCATTTAGGCGGTACCGATATGGATAGCGCCCTCATAGACCATATTGCCGATGAATTTAAAAAAGACTCAGGGATAGATTTAAGACAGGATAAAATGGCTATGCAGCGCTTAAAAGAGGCAGCGGAGAAGGCAAAGATCGAACTCTCCAGCACTTTAACCACGGATATCAACCTTCCCTTTGTCACCGCGGATGCCTCCGGTCCTAAGCATCTGACGATGTCGATTAGCAGAGCCAAACTGGAAGAACTGGTGTCTCCGATTGTCGAAAAATGCCGTGGTCCTATGGAAAGAGCGATCGAGGACGCAAAGCTTAAACCATCTGATATCGACAAAGTCATCATGGTCGGCGGTCCCACCAGGATGCCTATAGTACAGAAGTTCGTCGAAGATTATGCCGGACAGAAGATCGAGCGCGGTATTGACCCGATGGAATGTGTGGCAATGGGTGCTGCAATCCAGGCCGGGATCATCCAAGGCGATATTAAAGAAGTGACCCTTCTTGATGTCACGCCGCTTTCTTTAGGCATCGAGACATTAGGCGGGGTTTGTACTCGTTTAATAGAAAGAAACACTACCGTGCCCACCAAAAAGAGCCAGACGTTTTCTACCGCTTCCGATAACCAGACCGCGGTCACTATCCGTGTTCTGCAAGGCGAGCGGCCGATGGCTAATGACAATGTAGAACTGGGCCGCTTTGACTTACTCGGCATCCCTGCCGCCCCCAGAGGGATACCTCAAATTGAAGTCACCTTTGATATAGACAGTAACGGTATAGTCCATGTCCATGCCAAAGATCTGGGCACAGGAAAAGAGCAGTCGATCCGCATCACCGCCCCTAAGAAGCTTTCTGAGGAAGAGATCGAGAAAATGGTCAAAGAGGCGGAGAAATATGCCGGGGAGGATAAGAAGAGAAAAGAAGAAGTGGAGGTCCGCAATCAAACCGATACCTTAATATACACCACCGAAAAGTCGTTAAAAGATTTCGGCGATAAGATCTCAAAAAGCGATAAAGAAAAGATCGAGAAGAAGCTAAGTGAGTTAAAAGAAGTATCGAAAGGCAAAGATCTAGATAAGATAAAACAGACTATGGAAGAGTTGGCCAAGGCCTCGCATAAATTGGCGGAAGAGATTTATAAGCAGACCCAGGCAAAACAAAAAGGCGGTCCTCAAGGCGGTCCTCAAGGCGGTCCTCAACCAGGACCTCAGGGGAGCCCTGAACAAAAGACGGACCAAGGAAAAGAAGGTGAAGAGATAGTCGATGCCGACTTTACCGTAGAGGACGAGGACAAGGATAAGAATAAATAGAGAGTGGCATGTCAAAGCGTGATTACTACGAAGTATTAGGGTTACAGAAGAATGCCAGCGAAGACGAGATCAAGCGCGCCTATCGCAGGTTGGCCCTAAAATACCATCCCGATAGGAACCCTCAAAATTCCAAAGAGGCTGAAGAGAAGTTTAAGCAGATATGCGAAGCTTATGAGGTTTTAAGTGATGCCCAGAAGAGGAAGACCTACGACCAATTTGGCCACGAAGGGTTGCGCGGTGCCTTTCATGGAGCCGGAGGAGGCTTTGACTGGTCTGATTTTACGCACTTTAGCGACTTGCAGGATATTTTTGGCGATTTTAGTGATCTCTTTAGCGGCTTTGGCGTTGATTTAGGCAGTTTTGGCTTTGGCGGAAGGTCTAAGCACAGACCGAGAAGAGGCGCTAGTTTAAGGGCAGAAGTAGAGATTACCCTCGACGAAGCCGCAGAAGGGGTGGAGAAGGTTATAAAGTTGCCCCGTCGTGAGACCTGTCCTGTATGTAAAGGAGAAGGGGCAAAGCCGGGGACAAAAAAAACTACTTGTCCCGAATGCCAGGGGGCAGGGCAGGTACGCACCATGGGTGGTTTTTTTACTATTTCCCGTACCTGTGCGCGCTGTGGCGGCGAAGGCAGTATTGTGCAGACACCTTGTTCTAATTGTCGGGGCACAGGCAGGGTGCAAAAAGAACGCAAGATCCATGTCAAGATTCCCGCAGGCGTTGATACTGGTTTAAGACTGCGTATTTCCGGAGAAGGCGAGGCAGGGACGAGAGCAGCTGCGCCAGGTGATCTCTATGTAGATATTTACGTCAAGCCCCACGAGATATTCCAACGTCACGGCAACGACCTTTTGTGTGAAGTCCCGGTAAGCTTTGCCCAAGTGGCTTTGGGGGCAGAGATAGAAGTACCTACCTTAAATGGAAAGGCGAAGATGCGTCTGCCGGAAGGTACGCAGAGCGGAAAGATATTCCGCCTAAGAGCAAAAGGCATGCCCGATGTACATGGTTATGGCCGTGGCGATGAATTGGTCAAGGTTGTAGTCGAGACCCCCACGGGTTTAAATACCAAGCAGAAAGAACTGCTTAAGCAATTTGCCCAGTCTTGCGGAGAAGATGTAAATCCGCTTACCAGTTCCTTTGTGCAAAAACTAAAGAAGCTTTTCAAATAGTTTTTGAATTTTGAATTTTGAATTTTGAATTTGTATAAGGCGGAGCAAAGATGCCGACGTACGAATATGAGTGCAAGAAATGCGGCCACCGGTTTGAGAAATTCCAGCAGATTACACAAGCCCCATTAAAATCTTGTCCAAAGTGTCATGGCCGCCTCAAGCGGCTTATCGGTACAGGCGGAGGCATAATTTTTAAGGGCTCCGGATTTTATGCTACGGATTACCGCAATAAAAAATATCACGATGACAAACAAAGTGCAGAGAAGGCCTGCGACAAGACATGTCCCAGTTGTCCTTTGGAAAAAGATAAAAAAAGTGGCAATAAAACATAAATCCACAGACCAGTTCTTGAAATTTTGGCTACCTGTATATACATACGCAGCCTTGATCTTTGTATTTTCATCGTTTTCTCCCGACCTACAGCCGCCCGTGATATTACATGCAGATAAGTTGCTTCATCTTATAGAATATGCTATACTAGGATATCTGCTTGCCCGCGCGGCAAAAAACTCGTCCTCTTTGAAGCTAAGCGCGCATTTTCGTGTCTTTGCTGTTTGTGTAGCGATAATCTATGGGATGAGTGACGAGTTCCATCAGTATTTCGTTCCCGGCAGGGGAGTAGAAAGCCTAGATTTAGTGGCCGATGGAGTAGGAGCCTTTATCGGTCAACTTTTTTTGAGAGGATAGCCAGTGCCTGATATACGCGCCTTTAAAGGCGTTCTTTATAATCCTCAAAAAATCAATGACATTGCCAAAGTCATCACCGAGCCCTATGATGTCATAAATCCCGCTCAACAACAAGCCTATTATGAGCTCCATCCCTACAATATAATCAACCTTATCTTAGGAAAAAAGACCCTCAAAGATAGCGCTAAAAATAACCAATATACAAGGGCTAAAGAATATTTTGCTCAATGGCAAAAAGAAAATGTCTTACTGCGCGACAAAAAGAAAAGCATATACATCTATAGCCAATCTTTTCCCTATGATGGAAAAATAAAAACGCGCACAGGATTTATCGCCTTAATGAAGCTGGAGGATTTTGCCAAGAATTCGGTCTTGCCGCACGAAAATACCTTCTCTGGACCCGTCCAGGACCGTTTAAGGCTTTTGCAGACAGTAGGCGCCAACTTGAGTCCTATTTTTGCTTTGTGCGGCGATCAGAAGGGAAAAATAAACAAATTGTTGAGTGTGCACAAGAGAAAACACAAGCCTTATTTTGTATTTGAAAAGGAAGGTGTAGTACACCGCTTATGGAAAATGAGCGATAGAAAAAATATCGCTGTGATTAAACGCTTGCTTAAAGACCAGCAGATATTTATTGCTGACGGGCATCATCGTTATGAAGCGGCCTTGAACTATAAGAAAAACAGGGAAAAAGACAGAAAGATAAAGTGCAATGGCTGCGATTATAATTATGTGATGACTTATTTGGCTACTACCACAGACAAGGGGTTGACTATTTTGCCTACCCACCGGGCCTTAAAAATCAAAAGCGGCATAAAGCCCGAAGAAGTTGTTTCCTGTCTGAAAAAATCTTTGCCTGTCCGCAGCTTTTCTTCCTCGGCAGAATTGTTTGCATATATGCGTAGACAGCCCCCTCTAAAAAGTGTATTTGGCATGTATCTTGAAGGCAAGTTTTATTGCCTATTATTAAAAAACACCTCTCGAGTGTATCGATTGGTAGATAGTAAAAAGAACAGATTTAGCCAGAGTCTCGACGTAGCTATTTTGCATAATTGTATTATACATAAGATCCTTAATATTTCTCCTGCACAGGGAGATATTTTTTATACCCGTGATGCCCAAGAGGCCATCTATTTTGTCGACCAGGATAAATATCAGTTAGCCTTTTTCTTAAGGCCTACTACCGTTAGAGAAGTAAAAAAAGTAGCAAAGGCAGGGGAAAGAATGCCCCATAAGTCCACCTATTTTTACCCCAAGCTAGTTACGGGATTAGTAGTTAACGCCTTGGATTAAGAGGTAGAGACGGTTATGCCACTGTTTCGCAAACCTAAATATACGCTGGTCAATTTAGCCAAAAAGAAAGATATTCCCCATGGATTGTGGACCAGGTGCCCTGATTGCGGAGAGCTTATTTATAACAAAGCGTTAAAAGAAAGCTTCAGGGTATGTCAGAAGTGCAACTACCATTTTACGCTTAGCTCTCACGAGCGCATATCCTTACTTTTGGATAAGGGCAGCTTTAAGGAGCTGGAGGCAAAGATAAAACCGTGCGACCCGCTTAATTTTCAAGGCCCGAAAAGTTATAAAAAGAAGTTAGAAGAAGAGAAGAAGAAGACAAGCTTAAATGATGCCTGTGTTGTGGGACAGGGTCGTATCAATGATAAAAAAATAGCCATTGGTGTTACGGATTCGCGGTTTATGATGGGTTCGATGGGTTCAGTGGTGGGAGAGAAATTGACCCGAATTATAGAACTGGCCACGAGCTCAAAGCAGCCCTTGATAATTATATCTGGTTCCGGAGGTGGCGCAAGAATGCAGGAAGGTATGCTTTCTCTTATGCAGATGGCCAAGACTTCCACAGCTCTTTCCCGCCACCATGAAAAGGGCCTTTTATTTATTTCCGTGCTTACCAATCCTACTATGGCCGGTGTGCTGGCCAGTTTTGCCAGTTTGGGAGACGTGATCATGGCCGAACCCAAGGCATTGATCGGTTTTACCGGGCCTCGGGTGATAGAGCAGACCATCAGGCAGACTTTGCCTGATGGATTCCAGAGTTCGGAATTCTTGCTCGAACACGGTTTGATCGATATGATTGTCGCCAGAAAAGATTTAAAAGGGACCTTGTCCCGGATATTGGAATATTTAACCTCGAACTAAAATTAAATGGGGGTATAATGGCAAGAGTAAGTCTGAGAAATGTAAGTAAGATATTCCCGCCGGATGTGATGGCGGTCAAGGATGTGAATCTGGGAATAGAAAACAAGGAATTTTTAGTTATGGTCGGTCCTTCGGGCTGCGGGAAATCGACCACCTTACGCATGATCGCTGGTCTAGAGAAAGCCAGTAAAGGGGAGATTTACATAGGCGACAAACAAGTCAATGATGTCCCGGCCAAAGACAGAAATATCGCCATGGTTTTTCAGAACTATGCCCTTTATCCGCACATGACGGTATATGAAAACATGGCTTTCGGGCTTAAGTTGCGGAAGTATCCTAAAAACGAGATAGACAAACGCGTAAGCGAAGCCGCCCTTATCTTAGGCATTGACCGCTATCTTGAGCGAAAACCGCGCGAACTTTCCGGAGGCCAAAGACAGAGGGTAGCGGTGGGCAGGGCTATTGTGCGTAAGCCCTTGGCCTTTCTTTTTGATGAGCCTTTAAGCAACTTAGATGCTAAGTTTCGCGTACAGATGAGGACAGAACTGAGCAAGCTGCACATCAGATTGCAGGCGACGATGATTTATGTCACCCATGACCAGATAGAAGCGATGACTATGGGTGACCGCATTGTGGTGATGAAAGACGGAGTAGTCCAGCAGATCGCCGACCCGACCACCCTTTATGACAAGCCAGTAAACAAATTTGTGGCTGGATTCATAGGTTCTCCGCCGATGAACTTTATAGAGGGAATAGTCAAGAAGATAAACGGCAGTTTCTATTTTGACGAAGGCAGCTTCAAGGTAAAGTTAGTCGATGAGATGTCCGATACCATCAGCTCCTACGATGGCAAAGAAATCATCTTCGGCATCAGGCCAGAAGACATTTATGATAAATTATTTGTTCAAGAGGCTCCACCCGAGAACTGTGTCATCGCCACCTGTGAGATAATCGAGCCTTTGGGAGCGGAGGTATATTTACATTTAACCTCACCCAGCAGAAAACACACATTTATCGCTAAGGTAGGCGGACATGACAAACCAGGCATAAATCAAGATCTCAACCTTGTCTTTGATATGAGCAAGGTTCACTTTTTCGACAAAGAGAGCGAGAAAGTAATCATTTAGCCCAGTCTGAATTTAGAGTAGCGTGATTTTAGCGTGAACAGATCTTTACGTTGCCTATTAACCGGAGTTTTATTTCTTAGCTGTGCTTTTCTATTAGTCTACCCTTTTAGTTGGTCCCTGCCTTTATCTTCCGCTTTGTTGCTTCTTTTGAATGTTGCTGTTGTCCTGGCAATGACCTGTTTTTGTATAAGAGGCGTATTGGTCTTTGGCCTAGCTGCTTTTGTGACTATTCTCTGGCATAGCCTACATCTTTCCGGATCCTTTATTCTCCCCCTGGCTTTGCTGTCAATAATTACGCTTGCATGTTATTTCAACTGCCTACACACAGAGCGCCTAACTCAAAAAGCCAAAGTCGAACTAGGTAATCTGGAAGAAGAAAACAATATTTTGACCGTGGAACTACACCACGCCTGTTTAGAAAATAACAACCTGAAGCAAAAACTGCAGAGATACATCACCTTAAAAGATCTGACCGATACCTTAAGCTCCACTCTTTCGTTGGAAAAAGCCACATCCTTGATCAGCTCAGAGACGTTCAATGTTATAGGTAAATCAGAGGCTTGCCTCCTCTATTTAGTTGACCAGGATAGACAAAGATTATATTTGGCTAGCACCAAAAGGCAAGAGGACCGGCTCGAAATCAAGGCCAAGGAAGGGGACGTATTTGATAACTGGGTGTTTAAACAGCGCACTCGCTTGATGGTAAAAGATATAAAAAAGGACTTTAGGTTTAGCGCCCAAGAAGTTAAAAAAGAGGAAGCCAGGGGAGTGCAGTCTTTAATCTCCGCGCCTTTGGTCGTAGGCAACAAAGTTTTGGGAATTTTGCGGTTAGACAGTAAACATCCCGAGCTATACGATACCGATGACCTACGAATTCTAGATATCATGTCGGATTTAGCAGCGGTGGCGATCCAGACTACGATGTTTTATCAAAAGACACAGAAACTAGCGATCACCGATGGCCTGACCGGGACTTTTGTGCACAGGCATTTTCAAGAGCGTTTTGAACAGGAGATATCCCGAACGCTATGGACGAACTCTCAATTCGCTTTCTTGATGATAGACATCGACAATTTCAAGAGTTATAACGATAAATATGGACATATAGCCGGAGATATTGTGCTCAAACAGATCGCTGGGTTGATCAAGTCAGGCGTAAATCCGGGGGATATAGTAGCCCGGTATGGAGGAGAAGAATTTGGGGTGCTTTTAGTGGATACTCCTCAATACGAAGCGATAAAGATAGCGGAGCGCATCAAAGAAAAGATAGAAAAAGAGAAATTTGTCCTGCGCCGGGAAGCGACTAAAGTCACTATTTCCGCAGGGATTGCTTTTTTCCCTAAGGATGCCAGAAAAAGAGAGGATTTGATCAGAAGGGCAGATATGGCTCTTTATAAGGCTAAGGCCGAAGGAAAAAATAGAATATGTATCTCTTAAGCTTTCTTATCATACCCATTATTCTAGTGAGCTTATTCTGCCAGCTCAAATTTGCCTATATTATTGCTTTGCTTTGCAGTGTAGCAGCTGCTCTTTTCATATATGCTCAAGAGAGCCTGGTCAATGTTTTATTGACCATTGCCATTTTCAACCTTACGCCTCTTGTCAGTATATATGTGTCCCGGCGTGTGCGCGAATATAAAAAGTCTCTTGAGGCTAAAAAAGAAAAGGTACAGGCTACGTTTGAGAAAATAAAACAAGAAAACTTGGTAATGCGCCAGTCTAACGCCCGCTTAAACGAAGAAGCTTTTCGCATTTCAGAATTATATAAGATAACACGTGATATGTCTTCAGTGCTAGATATGAGAGAGACCTTTACTATTTTTGTTAAGAAAATCAAGGAGCTGTTTCGGTTCAGAAGGTGCTTTTTAGTCTTAGTAAACGAAGATGCTCAGGGGCTCGAGGTAGACAGGGTCTTTGAGATGCAATACACGCAATCACAAGCAAACCCTATCGATATTTCCGACTCTGATTACCAGTTATTAAAGCACAGCTTAGGGCGCCACAGGACTTCTTACTTGGAAGCCGAGGATTTGCCTAAATCTATGCGTAGCTCCCACGAAGTAGAATCAATGATTTTGGTGACTATTATGGCTGAGGGCAAATTTTTAGGAACCTTGGCCGTAGAAAACTTGCCTTGTAATGAACTAGAGAGCTTTTCCCTGCTCGCCAGTCAGTTTTCCCTGGTGATGAAAAGGGTGAGGCTTTATGAAAAGATCCAAAAACTGGCCATTAATGACGGTTTGACCGGTCTTTTTGTGCGTAGATATTTTATGGAGAGGTTATATGAGGAAATTCAGAGGAGTTCCCGTCGCAATCTATCTTTAAGTTTTTTGATGATTGATATAGACCATTTCAAAAAATGCAACGATACCTACGGCCATCTGACCGGAGACGCGGTTTTAAAAGAAGTAGCCAGAATAATCAAAGAAAATGTACGTGAGATAGATTTAATAGCGAGATTCGGAGGAGAGGAATTCTCAATACTCCTGCCCAATACCGATAAAGATGGCGCAGCCTATGTGGCAGAAAGGATTCGCTCTAGCATTGATAGACATAAATTCCGCGCATATGATGAAATGCTGAAAATCGAGGTAAGCATCGGAGTGGCCAGCTTTCCCGTTGATTCCAGAACTCCCCAAAGCCTGATCGATAATTCTGACCAAGCCCTCTATCGCGCTAAAAAAGAAGGCCGCAATAGAGTCTGTACTAAGCATTAATTGTTTTATAAAATTGGTTGAAATTTCACCTATTTTACGATAACATATGGGGTTATATAAACCTAATCAGGATTTTTCTGTAATTCAATATAGCCTATAAATATGGGATAGTTAAGGAGAGGGTGTTTTGCGATTCAAGACAATCATATGCCTGGGCATCTTTGTCTTTTTTGTTTCTTTAACGGCTTGGGCGGCAGATGAAAAAATACCGATAATATGCCACGGAGATAAGGTAGAGTTCCTGGAGGCAGAGCAAAAGATGCGTGCTTCCGGTAATGTAGAAGTCTTATATGAAGATATCAAAATAACCTGCGATAAAGCCAATATCAACCTGAAGACTAAAGACGGAATCGCTGAAGGGGATATCACCTTATACCAAAAAGATTCCATCTTAACCGGCGAGAGGGTCGAATATAACTTTGACTCACAGACGGGAATAATGTATAGGGCCGGATTTGCTTCCCAGAGGATATACGGCAAGGGGCCGCAGGTGATAAAAGAGAGCCCCACAGATATGAGCATGAATGACAGCTATATGACTACCTGCGATTTAGCCCATCCCCATTACCGCATCGAATCAAAGACAGTAAAAATATACCTTGAAGACAAAATCGTGATGAAGCATGTGATCATCTATGTTTTTGATATACCCACGATTTATCTGCCCTACTACAGCTATTCTTTGAAAGAACCTAAGCGCCCCAAGGTTAGCGTTTATCCCGGCAAAGACAGCGATTGGGGATATTATTTACTGACTAACTGGCGTTACGAATTCAGCCGTTACCTCAAGGGCATTCTACACCTAGATTACCGCGAAAGAAGAGATTTTGCCAGCGGGTTTGATAACTATTATGATCTACGCAAATACGGGCAAGGTTTTGTGAAGACGTATTATATGAATGAGCGCAAGCTTGAGGGCGGAAACCGTCTTTGGGATGAAGACGCCTTCACTCACGAACGCGAAAGATACATGATCCACAATCGCCATAGCTGGGACATTGACCAGTATACTGACCTGAGGATGGAATATTGGAATTTGAGCGATACCCAGTTTTTAAAAGATTATATGCTGAAGACCGAATATGAAAGAGAACCCCAGCCAGAATCATATATTTCTGTCATCCGCAGTAAATCCGATTACACCCTCAGCTTTTTAGGTAAAAGGAGGTTCAATAAAATATTTACCCGCACAGAATATCAACCAGAGGTGGAACTTTCTGTCCCCGGATTGCGGATAAAAGATTCCCAGTATTATTGGAAGACAGATACTTCTTTTGCCAACATAAGCAGAAAGCTCGCTCACCCCAGCAATATCGACGACGATACCGTTAGATTTGATACTTACAATGAGTTTAAACGTATTTCCAAGGTAGGCTTTTTGCATATTACCCCTTATGTTGGCAGCAGAGAGACTTATTACAGCAAGGATAGATATGGTGACCGTGACTGGTGGCGCACGGCGTTTCATACCGGAGTGGATGTAGAGACCAAGTTCTTCAAGATATTTAATGTAAGCACTGACAAATGGGGCATGGACATCAACAATTTAAGGCACGTAATCACCCCCCGCGTAAGATACAGCTATATCCATACACCCACTATCCTCCCGGAAAAACTTTTTCATTTCGACAGCGTGGATTCGTTGAATAGACTCAACCGCTATAATTTTTCTCTAGAGAATAAACTACAGACCAAAAGAAAGGTCGCCGGCGAAGGATATGAATCTGTAGACCTAGCCCGTCTTTTGATCAGCACATTTTACGATTATCGCCGGCCGGGAGGTAGCAGGTTTGGAAATGTAAATTTTGATTTTGAGTTTACCCCTTTCAATTGGCTGACGTTAGAATTTGATACCGCTTATGATCACCGGGCAGACAGGTTTCAAACATTTAATCTCGATCTTTACATGGACCAACATGATAAATGGAGAACTGGTTTGGGTTATCGCTATGCCCATGAAAATCACGCCGAACTTGCTTTTGAACTATCGTTTAAACCAAATCCGCTATGGAAATTAGGGACCTACCAGAGGTTTATGTTTAAAGGCTACCCCAACCGTCGGAAGAAAATCAACAGTCTGCTGGTACAAGAATATAGGTTAGTACGCGATCTGCATTGTTGGACATCAGAGATCCTTTATACTATTTCCCGAGGACAGGGGGAAAGCATATATTTTATTTTTCGTTTGAAAGGTTTCGAGCAGATGCCTTTGGAATTTGGCACAAGCTATCACAGGCCAAAACCGGGTTCGCAGAACCCTATACGTTAGTCATAAAAATCTAAAAGGAGAGCAAAGTGGATATTTGCGTAATCGGAGCAGGGCATGTAGGATTGGTGACCGCCGCATGTTTTGCTGAACTGGGTAATCAGGTGATCTGCATAGATAGCAATAAGGCCAGAATCGCCGACATAAAGCAAAGCATCATGCCTTTCTATGAGCCTGGGATGAAAGAGATGGTAGTAAAAAACGTCCAAAAGAAGAGATTGTCTTTTACCGCCAGCCTCAAAGATGCTGTAAGAAAGTCTCTCGTCATTTTTATCGCTGTGGGCACCCCGCCCAAAGAGAACGGCGAAGCAGACCTGACTTCAATCGAGCGGGTAGCTCAAGATATCGCCCGCTATATGCCCTCTTATCGCTTAGTCGTAGAGAAAAGCACTGTTCCGGTGGAAACCGGCAAGTGGGTGGAACATACCATCAAAGTAAACGTCAGTGGCAAAAAGAAATTTGACGTAGCCTCTAATCCCGAATTTTTAAGCGAGGGCTCGGCCATTGATGACTTCATGCGCCCTGATAGGGTAGTGCTGGGCGTGGAAAGCAAAAGGGCAGAAGACCTGCTTGTGGAGCTGTATAAACCCCTGAATTGTCCGATAGTGGTGACTGACATCAAAAGCGCCGAGATAATCAAGCACGCCTCCAATTCATTTTTAGCATGCAAAATCTCTTTTATTAACGCGATTGCCAATATTTGTGACCGTGTAGGTGCGGATGTAGAAAAAGTCGCCAAAGGGGTAGGGGCAGACCGGCGTATCGCTTATAAATTCTTGCATGCCGGCTGCGGTTATGGAGGATTTTGTTTTCCTAAAGACGTAGATGCCTTTATCCGTATTGCCGAGAAAAAAGGATACGATTTTCATCTCTTAAAAGCAGTAAGAGAGATCAATGAGGAGCAAAAAGAGTTAATAGTCAAAAAGATCGAAAGCGTGCTTTGGAATTTGAAGGGTAAGACTATCGGTATCTTAGGATTATCTTTTAAGCCGGGGACCGATGATATGCGCTTTGCCCCCTCAATAGATATTATCGATAGGCTACAGACGAGCGGGACAAAAATCCGCGCCTTTGATCCACAGGCGATGCCAGAAGCAAAGAAGATATTCGGCAAAGGCATTAAGTTTTGTAAAGATGTTTATGAAGTCGCCAAAGGAAGCGATTGCCTGGCGGTAATCACCGAATGGAACGAATTTAAAGAACTGGATTTCAAAAGGCTTAAAAAGTTGCTTAAGCAACCGATAATTATCGACGGCCGCAATATTTACGATCCTAACAAGATTAAGAAGTTGGGCTTTACATATGTCGGCATTGGAAGGAGTTGACATGATCGAGGGAGTGAAGGTCAAGAAGTTAAAGATCATCCCGGATGAACGCGGAAGGCTGATGGAGATCTTGCGCAACGATGATGAGATTTTTGAGCAGTTTGGCCAGGTGTATATGACTACTGCCAAGCCAGGTATCGTTAAGGCCTGGCATTATCATAAGCAACAGAGCGATAACTTTACCTGTGTTTTTGGAAAGATGAGATTGGCCCTTTATGATGCCCGCGAAGGTTCACCCACTTTTAAGGAGATCCAAGACTTCGAAATAGATTTAGAAAAGCCGCTTTTAGTGCACATACCGCCTTTAGTATATCACGGGTTTAAATGTGTGAGTGACCGAGAGGCGATAGTTATAAATACAGTGACTAAACCCTATAATACTAAAGATCCAGATGAATATAGGGTAGACGCCTATGATAATGATATTCCCTATGATTGGAGTAAGTAAATGGCTAAATTAAGAGGTGTAGTTTTGGCAGGAGGTCTGGGCAAAAGATTGGCCCCGCTTACTAAGATCACCAATAAACATCTATTGCCGGTATACAACCTCCCGATGGTATACTATCCTATTCAGATTTTGGTGGAGGCGGGTATACGCGATATCCTTATTGTAACCGGAGGAAACAATGCCGGAGACTTCTTAAGGCTTTTGGGCAATGGACATGCTTTTGGCCTAAAACATCTAGACTATACTTATCAGGAAGGGGAAGGCGGCATTGCCGCTGCTTTGGGATTGGCCGAAGAGTTCGCCGAAGGACAAAAGATAGTAGTTATCTTAGGGGATAATGTTATAGAGAGGTCTATTAAAACATACGTGCAAAAATTCAGCAAGCAAAGGAAAGGCGCCAGGATCCTCGTCAAAGACGTAAAGGACCCTGAGCGTTTCGGTGTAGTAAGCTTTAAGGGCAACAAGATCAAAGCCATCCGGGAAAAGCCTAAAAGGCCAGAGAGCAGCTATGTGGTCACAGGGATCTATATGTACGACTCGAAAGTATTCGATATTATCAAGACCTTAAAGCCATCAGGCAGAGGGGAGCTGGAGATCACCGATGTGAATAATGCCTATTTGAAAAAGAACCAACTTTATTACGATATATTAGATGGATGGTGGACGGACGCCGGGACATTCGAATCACTCTTAAGGGCCAATAACCTTATTGCCCAAAAAGTCAGAGGCAGGAAAGGATGAAAAATAAGATATTAGTGACAGGCGGGGCCGGTTTTATCGGCTCTAACTTTATTCACTATATATTGGATAAATATCCTGATTGTAAGGTAGTCAATCTGGACAAGCTCACTTATGCCGGCCGAAAAGAAAACTTAAAGGACTTGGAACATAACCCCAGATATAGTTTTATAAAAGGCGATGTTTGCGATTCGAAAATAGTAGCAAAGGCCATAAAGGGGTGTGAAAGAATAGTCCATTTTGCCGCCGAGAGCCACGTAGATAGGTCAATAGCGGATGCCAGAGAGTTTATTCATACAAATGTCCTGGGCACCCATGTCCTTTTAGAAGCGGCGAGAAAGCAGAAAATATCACTTTTTTGCCATATCAGCACCGATGAAGTGTACGGCAGCAGGATGAAGGGCTCGTTCAAGGAAACAGATGCGCTTGAACCTTCCAGCCCCTATTCAGCCAGCAAGGCTGCCGCTGATCACCAGGTTATATCTTACTATATCACATATAAACTGCCTATCATCATCATCCGTCCCACTAATAACTTTGGCCCTTTTCAATTTCCGGAGAAGATTATTCCTCTTTTTGTGACCAATATCTTAGAGGGTAAAAAGGTGCCTGTATACGGAGACGGACAGAACGTGCGCGATTGGTTATATGTATTGGATTGTTGCGCGGCCATAGATTTTATCGTGCACAAAGGAAAGATCGGCGAGATCTATAATCTGGCAGGCAAGAATGAGATGAAAAACTTAGACCTCACCCGTTTGATCTTAGATATTATGAACCAATCCGAAAGCTTTATTAAGTTTGTAAAAGACCGCCCGGGGCATGACAGGCGTTATTCTTTGGATAACACCAAGTTGAAGAAACTAGGCTTTATCAGTCAGCATGATTTTACTAAAGCCCTGCAGGATACGGTCGAGTGGTACCGCAATAACCGCAAATGGTGGAAGGCGCTTAAGTCGTAAGTTGTAAGTGATAAGTCATAAGATGAAAATTTTGATCACAGGTTCAAACGGGATGCTGGGAAAGGCTCTTTCCCGACAGCTACTAAATAAACACGAAATAATCGGTCTGGATAATGGCAAGACCCAAGATTTGGGGGCTAAGGCCCGGAAATTTATCCACTGTGACATTACTGATAGGGAAAAAACAATCTCGGAGATCGTTTCTAACAGGCCGGATGTTATTATCCACGCCGCCGCCTATGCTGATGTAGACGGTTGTGAAAGAAACGCAGGGCTTGCCCAAAAAGTCAATGCCCAGGGGACTGAAAATGTGGCCTTGGCGGCAAAAGATTGCGGTAGCTTTTTGTGCTATATCAGTACAGATTTTGTGTTCGACGGCAATAAAGATAAAGGCTATGCAGAAGAAGACAAACCGAACCCTATAAATATATACGGCCGGTCAAAATTAGAGGGCGAAAAACGCGTTCAGTCAGAATTGGAAAAGTTTGCTATTATCCGCTCTAGCTGGCTTTTTGGCCCGGGCGGGAAGAACTTTGTAGACACCTTCTTACAAAAAGCACAAGGTAAGAAAAAGATAGAAGTTGTCGACGACCAATTTGGCTCGCCTACTTATACAAAAGATCTGGCGCTGGGCATCGATAAGTTGATGGTTTTGGGCGATAGCTCAAAGGGTATCTACCATATCACTAATTCTGGGACTTGTTCGTGGTTTGAGTTTGCCGTAACTATTAAAGCAATGGCTGCTTTAGATGTTGAGGTATTGCCAGTCTCCTCAGAACAATATGATAGCCCTACTAAACGGCCCAAGATGTCTGTATTGGAAAACAAACGATTCTGTAAAAGCACAGGGATAACATTGCGCCACTGGAAAGAGGCGTTAAAGGAGCACTTAGATGAACGAGAGAACTTTAGCTGATAAAATTGCAAACAAGAAAGCAAGGGTAGGGATAATCGGCCTTGGTTACGTGGGTTTGCCTTTAGCCGTGACTTTTGCCAAAGGGGGCTTTCCCACATACGGTTTCGACATCAACAAAGACAGGCTTAAACGCGTTAAAAAAGGGGAATCTTACATCTTGGATGTGGCTGTAAAAGAGTTGAAACAGGTCATAGGCAGCAGGAAGCTAAGGGTTGCCGATGACTTTAGCGAGATCAAAAAGCTGGATGTGATCATCATTTGCGTGCCCACCCCCTTAAAGGAAAAGAGCGAGCCCGATGTCTCCTATATTGTCTCGGCAGTAGAAAATATCAAAAGATTTATGAAAAAGGGACAACTTGTGGTCCTGGAAAGCACGACATATCCGGGGACTACCGAAGAAATAATTTTACCGATGCTTGAATCCGCGGGCTTCAAAGAAGGGGAAGATTTTTATCTTGCTTTCTCTCCTGAGAGGGTAGACCCTTCTAACGTCAAATATAAGACTGAAAATACCCCCAAGGTGATCGGAGGTATTTCTCCGCAGTCGACAAATATATCTAAACTTTTGTACAGCAAAGTCATTAAAAAAGTGGTCCCTGCTTCATCGGCAAAAGTGGCGGAGATGTCTAAGCTTTTGGAGAATACCTTTAGGATCGTCAATATCGCCTTGGTAAACGAAATAATGTTGATGTGTGATAAGTTAGGAGTCGATGTATGGGAGGTCATCGATGTGGCCAAGACCAAGCCCTATGGTTTTATGCCTTTTTACCCCGGCCCGGGAGTGGGTGGCCACTGCATACCGGTGGACCCTATTTATCTTTCCTGGAAGGCCAAAGGCTATGGTTTTGAGGCCCGTTTTATCGAGTGGGCCTCTTATATAAACTCACATATGCCGCATTATGTAGTAGAAAGGATAACCCGGGCGCTTAACGAATATAAGAAGCCCTTGAAAGGCAGCAAGATCTTGGTCGTAGGCGTCGCTTATAAAAAGGATGTCAAGGACCTACGCGAGTCTCCCGCTTTAGAGATCATCAAGATTTTACAGAATGAGCAGGCAAGGGTGTCATATTACGACCCCTATCTGCCTTATTTAAACATAGATAACATCGACTTAAAAAATGTCAAATTTAACCGTGTGAATTTCAGTGATACAGATTGTGTGGTCGTAGTCACGGACCATTCCAATGTAGACTATGAATTTATTTTGAGGTATTCTCCATTGATAATCGATACGCGCAATGTATTTAAAAGCTGCAAGGGCAGAAAAGATAAGGTGGTCAAGCTATGAGCCCCGTTAGAACCTTATATGCTTTCGGGGTAGTTTATCAAACAAAAAAGTCAGAAAATATAGGAGGTCTAACGGGGTGAGCGTATACTTAGTAACCGGTGGCGCTGGGTTTATCGGCTCTAATATTTGCCAAGAGCTTGTCAAAAGGGGAGAAACGGTCAAGGTAATCGATAACTTTGTCGCCGGCAAAAGAGAAAACCTTGCTTCCTTTATCGATAAGATCGAATTGGTGGAAGGCGACATCAGGGATTTGGGCCTTTTAAGCGAGATCACCAAAGGGGTGGATTATATCCTTCATCAAGCGGCGTTGCGTTCAGTGCCTAAATCCGTAGGCGATCCGCTTTCTTATGACGAAGTCAATGTCCACGGCACATTAAACGTGCTTTTGGCAGCCAGAGAAGCCAGGGTCAAAAGAGTGGTTTTTGCCTCTTCTAGCTCGATATACGGAGAGGCCCAAGTGTTTCCGGAAAAAGAAACACACCTGCCTGCGCCGGTCTCGCCTTATGCCGCATCAAAAATAGCAGGTGAGCATTATTGCCATGTCTTTAGTAAAGTCTATGGGCTGGAGACCGTTTCTTTGCGTTATTTTAATGTCTTTGGCCCCAGGCAGAGCCTGGAGAGCCAATATGCAGTAGTGGTGCCCAGGTTTATCATCAATATGCTTGATGAGAAGCCAGCGCCGATACACGGCGACGGTAAACAATCGCGCGATTTCACATATATCGACAATGTAGTCGAAGCAAATATTTTAGCAGCTACCTCTGATGGCGTTTCCGGAGAAGCATTCAACATAGCCTGCGGTAAGGACTATAAGGTTTTGGATTTAGTCGCCCAGATCAATAAGATCTTGGGAAAAAAAGTGAAGCCAGAATTTACTCCCCCCCGGCCCGGAGATGTACCCCGGACTTTAGCCGATATCGGCAAAGCCAAGAAGATGCTCAAACTCGCAGTCAAGGTCGATTTTGAAAAGGGTTTGCAAAAATCTATTCAGTGGTTCAAAGAACACAAAGAGGAATATGAGCCCCGTTAGAGCCTTAAAATAGGTTTTGATGGGGTCTAAATGAGTTTTGGATGGATTAAAATATTTTAGAGAGCGCAGGAGGTTCTAACGGGGTGAGTAGAAAAAAGAGGGTGCTTATAACCGGCGGAGCCGGTTTTTTAGGGTCGCATTTGTGCGCCAGGTTGATGAAAGAGGGCTACCAGGTGATTTGTATGGACAACCTGATCACAGGGGAGAAAGCAAATATCGCCCACCTGCTAAAAAATCCCAATTTCCAATTTATCCGCCACGATGTATCAAAATATATAGATGTGGATGGACCGGTAGATTATATATTACATTTTGCCTCACCGGCTAGCCCGATAGATTACCAGCTCTATCCTATCCAGACTCTTAAAGTAGGTTCTTTAGGCACACACAATTCATTAGGGGTAGCTAGAGCGAAAAAAGCCAAGTTCTTGTTGGCCTCGACCTCAGAGATATATGGAGACCCTTTGGTAAACCCCCAGAAAGAGGATTATTGGGGTAATGTCAATTGCATCGGCCCGCGTGGAGTCTATGATGAAGCCAAGCGCTTTGCCGAGGCCTTGACTTTGGCATATCACAGGACACATAAGATAGATACCAGGATAGCCAGAATATTCAATACCTATGGCGAAAAGATGCGCAAGGATGATGGCCGTGCCATACCCAATCTTATTACCCAGGCCTTGAAAAATAAGCCTTTGACAGTATATGGAAACGGAAAACAAACACGCAGTTTCTGCTATATAGATGATATGGTCGAAGGGATATATAGACTGATGCTTTCCGGTGTAAACGAGCCGGTCAATCTGGGCAATCCCAGCGAAAAGACTATACTCCAGCTGGCCAAGAAGATAATCAAGCTAAGTAAGAGCAGAAGCAAAATAATACATAGGCCCTTGCCGGTAGATGACCCTAAAGTAAGATGCCCGGATATTAAAAAGGCAAAAAAGGAACTTGGCTGGTCGCCAAAAATAAGTTTAGAACAAGGTTTAAAAAGTACGATTGAGTGGTTCAAAAGCACATCTTGATGTCTTGTAGAAAAATTTGGTCGGTATAGTTATATTAAAGGAGTTTACAAATGGCCAATAAGAAGATCAACGATATTCTTGTAAAAATAAGTCTGGTTTTGGCAAGTATCATTATTGTAATATTGATTTTAGAATGTTTTATGCGTATATTTTTCCCCCATAGCCAATATGCTATTGTCTGTGCCCCCTGGGGTTTTACCCATAAACCAAACTGCTCGATTACCTATTATGACGAGCTGGCTGTCTTTGGCAAAAAACCCCATCCGGTGCCTATTCACTACAACTCCAAAGGCTTAAGAGACTATGAATACGATTACGAAAAGCCCGAAGGGACCTTCAGGATATTGTTTTTGGGAGACTCCTGGGTCGAGGATATGGCCAGTTATCTGGACAATCTTTTTTCAAAAAGGCTGGAAAAGAAATTAAATTCATTTGACGTACCGGTAAAATTTGAAGTGATTAACGGCGGGCACTACGCCTTTGATAACGCACAAGAGCTGATGTTTTACCTTAAAGAAGGGATAAGGTATCATCCCGACATCGTTTTCGTTATGTATACCACGGATGTCCCCAGCCCAGAATATGCTGTTGTAAAGGATGGAAAGCTGAAGCTCAAATATCAAGAATTCACCCGATCGCAAAAGCTCTACAGAAACCTGATCACTCTGGTCAGGTCTAATTCGCACTTAGGGAATTTTGTGCTGGACCGTTTGGGTTCCATAAAGTCCTTGGACCAACTTTTAAGACAAATCGGGTGGCGAGAAAAAAAGGCGGCCCTGGCAAAATTTCCCGAAGGCCATCCTCAGCTAGCAAATATAGAGGATCAAGAGTTGGCTGAACAATTGACAGTCAAACAGGTTGTTGACGACGGCTCTAAAGGCAACTTCAGCTTTATAGATAAGCTTATATGGAAAAGATTTAAAGAAGCGGCGCAAGAGGATGAAGCCACTTTCGTTTTTATCCACAGCATACACTCGATTTATGAAAGAGACAGAAAATTTTTGGCTGAGGAAAACATCCCTTTTTTGTCTATAAAAATCAACAGCGAGCAGACGAAAAAGATCAAAGAAGCAGACATAAAAAACGGCACCTACGATGAGACTTTGGACTCACACCGTTTTGGATACAAACAGCATCCGATAGTGGCTGAACAGATACTGCAATTTTTGCTGGACAAAAAGCTTATTCCCTTTGCCGATGAGATAGCGGATATGCGAAAAAGGCCCAACAAGCAAGAAGCAAAGTCTAGCTTATGAATATTTTAGGAATATCGGCATTTTATCATGATAGCGCTGCTTGTCTTGTACAGGACGGAAAGATAATCGCTGCGGCTCAAGAAGAACGTTTCACGCGCAAGAAGCATGACCATACCTTCCCCAAAAATGCCATAGAGTATTGCTTGCAAGAAGGCGCCGTTTCCGGCAAAGACTTGGATTTTGTCGCCTTTTATGATAAACCTTTTATTAAGTTCGAACGATTGCTGCAGACCTACCTTTACTATGCCCCTCTGGGCATACGTTCATTTATCAAAGCTATGCCTCTTTGGATCAAACAAAAGCTCTGGATAAAAGAATTGATCCGCAAAGAACTTGATTACGAAGGAAAGATCGTTTTTCCCGAGCACCATTACTCACACGCTGCTTCCGCATTCTTCCCTTCACCATTTAAACAAGCGGCCTTCCTGACTATCGACGGAGTGGGTGAATGGAGTACGGCAAGTTTTGGTGAAGGAAAAGATAATAATATCCGCATTCTCCGCGAGATCCATTTTCCGCATTCTTTGGGATTATTGTATTCTACTTTTACCTACTATACAGGATTCAAGGTCAATTCCGGGGAATATAAGCTGATGGGCCTGGCGCCTTATGGCGAACCCAAGTATAAAGATCTGATCCTTTCCGAACTCCTTGACTTAAAAAAAGACGGCTCTTTTAAGATGAACATAAAATATTTTGGTTATTGCTACGGATTAAAGATGACCAACAGTAAGTTTGAGAGACTGTTCGGCGGGCCGCCGCGAAAACCGGAATCCAAACTTACTCAACGGCATATGGACCTTGCCCGTTCTGTGCAAGAAGTAACAGAGGAGATAATGTTACGCATGTCTCGCTATGTATATGAACAGACGGGAAGAGAAAACCTTTGTTTAGCCGGGGGCGTAGCCTTAAATTGCGTGGGCAACGGCAGGATCTTACGCGAAGGGCCATTTCGCAACGTATGGATCCAACCGGCTTCCAGTGACGCCGGTGGGGCTCTGGGTGCGGCTCTTTTTACGTGGTATCAGTATTTGGACAATGAAAGGGTTACGCGCCAAAATAAGGACCTTCAACAGGGTTCTTATCTTGGCCCTCAATTCAACAACGGCTGTATCAAAGAGTATCTTAGAAGCAATGATATTCCTTTTGTAGAACTTACCGAGGCCGAGCTACCTGAGAAGGTCGCCGATTTGATCGCTGAACAGAAGGTGATCGGTTGGTTTCAGGGGCGCATGGAGTTTGGGCCCAGGGCCTTAGGGAATCGCTCGATTTTAGGGGATGCGCGTTCGCCTAAGATGCAGGAAACAATAAACTTAAAAATAAAATTCCGGGAAAGTTTCCGCCCTTTTGCGCCTTCAGTGCTAAGAGAAAAAGTTTCTGAGTATTTCGAATTTAATAAAGAAAGCCCGTATATGTTAGTGGTGGCGCCGGTCAACCATCAAATCCGCCGTAAAACCAACGCAGATGAAAAGCAACTTTTTGGTCTTGATAAGCTACATCTGGAACGTTCCAATATCCCTGCCGTGACACATGTCGATTATTCAGCTCGAATACAGACAGTGGCAAAAGAAGACAATCCTCTATTTTATAAAATGATAGAGAAATTTGGCCAAAAATATGGTTGCCCCGTGATCATTAATACCTCTTTTAATGTGCGCGGCGAGCCTATTGTCTGTAATCCCCAAGATGCTTATTTGTGTTTTATGCGCACCAATATGGACTATTTGCTTATGGGAAACTTTTTAGTCGAAAAAAAAGTACAAAAGCCCTTGGATAAGGATATCGATTGGCTTAAACAGTTTGCATTGGATTGAAAAAGGACAAAGAGAACAGAGCATGATCGAGGAGATTAAAAATATTAAGAGCGGCATCAAAGAACTTCGCCAATTCGGCATTACCCTCGCTATCGTTACGGGAGTTTTAGGTGGACTGTTTTTATTCCGGGGCAAGGATTTCTTTTTCTACTTCTTGATCTTTTCTTTTTCATTCCTTTGCCTGGGCTTGCTCCGTCCACAATTACTTAAACCGGTACAAAAGGCGTGGATGACGCTG
The DNA here is from genome assembly GCA_016939375.1 of Candidatus Omnitrophota bacterium. Classification (GTDB taxonomy): domain Bacteria; phylum Omnitrophota; class Gorgyraeia; order JAFGHF01; family JAFGHF01; genus JAFGHF01. The sequence goes on from JAFGHF010000024.1 coordinate 29,682, forward strand.
GCCGTCATAATCGGATGGTTGGTCACAAGATTGATATTGCTGGTTTTATTCTACTTTATAGTGACCCCCATAGGCATATGTGCTAGGATATGCGGCCAAAAATTATTAGATGCTAAATATGATAAATATGCCGCCAGTTACTGGCTCCCCAAGGGAGCATTGCCAGCGGATAAGAAAGTTTATGAAAATCAGTTTTAGCTTGATAGAAAGGTAGAAATACGCCATGAGCAAATTGTTTATTATTAAAGAATTTTGGTCATTTTTGATGCAGCGAAAGAAATGGTGGCTTTTGCCCATCGTGATAATGTTGCTTCTTCTGGGCGCCCTGATTGTCTTTACTGAGAGCTCTGCTATAGCCCCTTTTATTTACACTTTGTTTTAAGACAAAATTTTCCTAACTCCCTATAGACAAAGTAGTTAAGTCATAGACCTTTCTGAGCCTTTTCTGCAATATTCCCTTGACATTTAGGCCCTAATGCCATAAAATAGTATATCGTTCATTTTTAGAACGCTGGCCTAAAAACGCCTTAAATTTCAGCAAAAAATTGATTAAATAGCATATGCCACCATTAAAAAATAAGTTCCTAAAACCCACCGAACACCTGCGCAATCTGCAGCTTCTGGAAGAGATATCCAAGGATTCTACTATTTCCCAGAGGAAGCTTGCCTTGCGCTTGGGCACGGCTCTAGGCGTGACTAATGCCTGCCTAAAAAAGATGGTCAATAAAGGTCTGGTCAAGGCCAAAGGCATTAATCATAAGCGGATCGCCTATTATCTCACCCCCAAAGGATTTAGCGAAAAAACCAAACTTACCTATCACTTTCTGCAGCATACTATAAGGTTTTACTCCAATTTGAAAGACAATATTACCGATAAGCTTTCAATACTTTCCAAAGATGGCCCTAAGCGGATAATATGCTATGGCGCAGGAGAGGTTTTAGAGGTAGCCTTTGTCATCTTAAGCGAGATGGAATCACAGTTTTCGGTCTTGGGGATCGTTGATGACGATAGAAATAAACAAGGCAAAAAGGTATTTGGGCATCCGGTACAGCAGCCGGAAGTGATACCAAAATTAAAGCCAGATGTGATATTGGTCACATCCATAAAATATAAAGATAAGATCATGCGTAACTTGAGTAACAGCAAAGAGTTTTCAGAATTTAAAATCTTTAGTTTATAAAAGCGTACGGAGGATAAGATGAAACACTTAGACAGGTTGGAAAATCAGAGTATTTACATAATCCGTGAGGCATATAGCCAGTTTAAGAAAGTGGCTATGCTTTGGTCGATAGGCAAAGATTCGACCACCCTTCTTTGGTTGGCCAGAAAGGCATTTTATGGAAAGCTCCCTTTTCCGGTAATGCACCTGGATACGGGATATAAGTTCAAGGAGATCTATGAATTCAGGGATAAATATGCCAAAGAATGGGGGCTTGACTTGATCGTCAGCAAGAACCAGAAAGCGCTAGACCGGGGCGTGAGTCCGACAAAAGGAAAGCTGGAGTGTTGCACCGAGTTAAAGACAAACGCATTAAAAGAGGCTATTGCCCAAGGCGCCTTTCGGGCCCTTTATCTGGGTATCCGCAGAGACGAACACGGCATTCGGGCAAAGGAGAGATATTTTTCACCGCGGGATGAGGATTTCGAGTGGAACTACAAAGAACAGCCACCGGAGCTCTGGGACCAATATAAGACCAAGGCAAAAGATGAGGAACACATCCGCGTGCACCCTCTGCTGGGATGGAGGGAAATAGATGTCTGGCAGTATATTAGAAGGGAGGATATTCCTATAGTAAGGCTTTATTTTGCCCAAGGCGGCAAAAGATACAGAAGCATCGGTTGCGAGACCTGCTGTAACCCTGTCGAATCCACCGCCGATACCATCGATAAAATTATTGAAGAGTTGAAGACCTCTAAGGTATCAGAAAGAAGCGGCCGGGCGCAGGATAAGGAATCGGCCTATATGATGCAAAAACTGAGATCATTGGGATATATGTGATCTTAATTCAAAATTAAAAATTGAAAATTCAAAATTGAAAATTTAAAACTGGAGATGAAAAATGGAGGAATATAAGGATGCACATTGGCGTTCACTTTTTAAAGCCTTAAGCTGGAGGATCCTGGCTACAGCCTCGACGATACTTATAGTATATACTTTCACTCATAAGCTTGTCCTTTCTTTAGAAGTAGGCGCTGTCGAGGTAGTGGTAAAATTGATTCTCTATTACGTACACGAGCGGGCCTGGTTGTCTGTTCCTTTGGGTAGCAAGATACACCCGCTTTCGTCTCTGCCAGTTAAAGACGCTATAAAAGAAGAAGATATGGAAAAAATCAAAATCAAACTAAAAGAATTGGGGTACTTAGATGAAATCTGACGTAAATGCACTTAAATTCGTTATAGTCGGTCATGTAGACCACGGTAAGTCCACTCTTATCGGCAGACTTTTCTTTGATACCGATTCCCTGTCAGCGGATAAAATGGAAGAGGTAAAGGCGGCCTCCAAAGACCTGGGCCGCCAGACAGAGTTTGCTTTTCTGCTGGACCATTTGCGTGAAGAAAGGGAACAGGGCATTACCATAGATACGGCACAGACATTTTTTAAGACCAAAAAGAGGGAGTATGTGATCATCGATGCCCCCGGACATCGTGAGTTTGTGAAAAATATGATAACCGGGGCCTCGCAGGCAGAGGCAGCCGTTTTAATAATCGATGTCGACCAGGGGGTGCAGGAACAGACCAGGCGCCATGCATATATTTTGGCTATGCTGGGTTTAGAACAGGTGATAGTCATCCTCAATAAAATGGATTTGGTGGGTTTTAGCAAAGATAAGTTTGAGCAAGTCCGGACTGAGGCCGAGAAGTTTTTACAGTCCATCAATATCAAGGCCAAGTTTTATATCCCTGTATCAGCGATCAAGGGAGATAATGTGGCCAAAAGATCAAAAAATATGAAATGGTATGACGGCTTGACTGTATTGGAGAGCCTGGATGCTTTGCAAAATAGGGTTTCTGCGGAGAATAAAGCGCCGGTTATGCCTGTGCAGGATATCTATAAAATCGGTGAAAAAAGGATCATTGCCGGCAGGATTGAAGCTGGAGTAATCAAGAAAGGACAAAAAGTGAAGATACTGCCAAGCGGAGAAGACACAGAGGTCAAGTCTATCGAGAAGTTTTTGCAGAAGACCGATAAGTCCGTTGCCGGAGAAAGTACCGGTATTACTACCAGCACACCCGCCTTTTTGGAGCGAGGAAATATTATCTGTGCAGGGGATGGGCAACCAACCTTAACCGATTCTTTTAGGGCAAATATCTTTTGGATGGCCAGAGAGAACTTTGACAAAGAGCAGAAGATCACCTTAAGATGTGCTACCCAGGAGATATCCTGCAAGATCGAAAAAATAGTCAAAAGGATGGATTCTTCCACCCTGGAAGTCATCGAAGAAGATGCCGCCACATTAAAACCGTTAGAAGTGGGAGAGGTCCTGATCAAGACCAAGCGTGCGGTTGCCATCAAACGCTTTAATGACCTGGAAGAGCTAGGCAGATTTGTCTTGGTAAAGAATGAAAATACCTGTGCCGGTGGGATTATTACGGAGGTGTAATCTTGGTGTTTGATAATAGCAGAAGACGTACTTTTGTATTGGGGTTAGACGGGGTGCCCTATTCTTTTCTCAAACAGGCCTTTGCCAAGGGACAAATGCCGCACCTGGCTAAAATGGCAGGGCAAGCGGGCTTGAAAAAAATAAACTCCGTATATCCTACTATCTCATCAGTGGCCTGGACCAGCTATATGACCGGAGTAAACCCTGCTGAGCATAATATTTTTGGATTTGTTAATAGGAATGCTGACCCTTTTAGGATAACTATACCCACTGCCCAAGACAGGAAAGCAGAGACGATATGGAGCGCGCTTTCCCGGCAAGGCAAGCGGGTCATAGTAATTAATGTACCTTTGACCTATCCTCCCGAAGAAGTAAACGGCATACTGGCTTCCGGTTTCTTGTGTACAGATATTGAAAAATGTGCCTACCCAGCGAGCTTTAATAGATATCTAAAAGAAAAAGACTATATTATCGATGTTGATGCCTGGCTGGCGCGCAGTAACAAAAAGGAAGAATTTATGCAGCAGTTGCACCAGGCCATGGAGAAACGCTTTCAGCTGGCCTGGGAATTGATCGAAAAAGAAAAGTGGGATTTCTTTCAGTTGCATATTATGGAGACAGACCGCCTGTTCCACTTTTTCTGGAATGATGTTGAAAATCAATCGGAATTTAGTGCCCCGGCCAATAGCTTTTTTGAAAAGCTCGACCTCTTCATTCATAAATTGCAAGAAAGACTCTCTGGCAACGACCGTTTATTGATCTTGTCTGACCACGGATTTTGCGCTGTAAAGAGCGAGGTGCAACTAAATGCATGGTTAGAGGAACAGGGGTTTTTGAGATTCGAAGATAATGTCGAAAAAAAACTGCCCAATTATTCAAAGGAAAGCCTTTGTTATTCCCTTATTCCGGGCAGGATATTTATCAACTTGCAAGGCAGAGAGCAAAAGGGCAGTGTCAGCAAGAATGATTATCAAAAATTACGCTTGGAGATCAAAGAAAAGCTGCTTGAATTTAACGATCCCAATAATGGAGAAAAAGTGATCGAAAAGGTATTTTTCCGGGAAGAGATTTATAAAGGGCCATATCTTGAACAAGCCGCCGATATCATTGCCCATCCGGTAGACGGCTACGACTTAAAAGGTAAGGTGGGCGCAAAGGCAGTATTTGAGATGAGTGAATTAAATGGCATGCATACATATGATGATGCCTTTGCCTTGGGAATAAATTTAGGTCTCGATTCAATAGATTCAATACAAGATTTCAAAAAAATAATTCATTGATCAGATAGAAAGAGAGGATTTCATGACCATCCCGCTTTTGGACTTAAAAAAGCAATATCAGTCTATTAAACAAGAGATCGATGCGCGTATCTCGAAGATATTGGAATCGGGTAGGTTTATTTTGGGCCCGGAAGTAAGTAGCTTAGAGGCGGAAGTAGCTGACTTTTGTCAGGCTAAATACGCTATAGGGGTAGCTTCAGGAACAGATGCCCTTGAGCTAGCCTTAAGGGCATTGGGGGTAAAGGCTGGCGATGAGGTCATCACCACGCCTTTTACTTTTATTGCCACGACCGAAGCTATCACACAGGTGGGGGCTAAAGTAGTATTTGTGGATATCCGGCTGGACACATATAACATCGATCCCGAAAAGATAAGAGAAAAGATTACCCCCCGTTCTAAAGTCATCATCCCCGTACATCTCTACGGCCAGCCTTGTGATGTAGAGGAAATAATGGAAATCGCGCGCGAAAACAATCTCTTGGTGATCGAAGATTGTGCCCAGGCGATCGGAGCGGAATACAAGGGCAAAAAGGTAGGTTCTTTCGGGGATATCGGCTGTTTTAGCTTTTTCCCCAGCAAGAACCTAGGCGGATATGGAGACGGAGGTATGTGCACGACGGAAAAAGAAGAGCTTGCCGAGAAACTCAGGATGTTGCGGGTTCACGGCAGCAAGAATAAATACCAGCACATTACTGAAGGACGCAACAGCCGCTTGGATGAGATCCAAGCCGGGATTTTAAGAATAAAATTACAACATCTTAATCAATGGAACCAGCAGCGCAGGGAAAAAGCCAGGCTATACACAAAGATGTTTAAAGAAAGCGGACTGGCCGATAAAGTTATCTTGCCGGTGGAGACCAAAGACGTCAAACACGTCTTTAATCTTTATGTCATCAGAGTCAGGCACAGAGACGAATTACTGGGTTTTTTAAAATCAAAAGAAATATTTGCTGCTGTGCATTATCCCATTCCTTTGCATCTGCAAGAGGTCTATAAGCAAGCAGGGCACAAGATAGGAGATTTTCCTAATGCAGAACTCACAGCCCGCGAGATCATTTCGCTGCCATTTTTCCCGGAGATCAGCGAAGAACAAATTAGCGCTGTGGTAGAGTCGATCAAAGAATTTTTGGAAAGTAACAACTAAATCAAGGAGAGAAAATGATTACCTTAGCTCATGTCGGGGCAGGCGCCTGGGGCCAAAACCACATTAGGACATTTTCCAGCTTAAAGGATTGTCATCTAAAGATATGCTGTGATAAGAGAAAAGAGGCGTTGGATAAGATAAGCACCGTCTATGGCCACAGGTTTGAATTGACGAGCGACTTCGAGGATATTTTAAAAGATAAGGACGTCCAGGCGGTAGTGATTGCTTCCCCGGCTGGTTTTCATGTCCAGATGGCTATGGAGGCACTCTCGGCCGGTAAGCATGTATTTGTCGAAAAGCCTCTTGCTTTGAATCTAAGGGAGGGTAAAAAAGTCGTTGATTTCGCCCGCAAAAACAAAAAGATCCTGATGGTCGGCCATTTACTGCTCTATCACCCCGCCGTTTTAATGCTTAAGGAATATATCCAAAAAGGCGAATTGGGCGATGTGTTTTACCTGTATTCTACGAGGGTGAATCTAGGAAGGATCAGGGAGGAAGAAAATGCACTCTGGAGCCTTACTTCACATGATATTTCTGTGACTCTGTTTTTACTGGCAGATGTACCTATCGAAGTCACTACTAAGGGCGAGAGTTACTTAAGGAAGGGAATCGAAGACGTAGTTTTCGCAACGCTTAAATTTAAAAACGATGTTTTGGCTCAGATACATGCCAGCTGGCTCGACCCCCATAAGATGAGGAAATTTACTATAGTAGGATCGAAAAAGATGGCTGTTTTCGATGACATGCAAGCTTCCGAGAAGATCCGCCTCTACGATAAAGGAGTAGAGCGCAAGACCGACTACCATACCTATGCCGAATACCTAGCTCTGCGGAATGGGGATATAAATATCCCCCGAGTGGATATGAAAGAACCTCTGCAAGTCGAGTGCCAGCATTTTCTTGATTGTATCAATAAAGGCGAACAGCCGGTAAGTGATGGCCACAACAGCCTAAAGGTGTTAGCAGTTTTAGAGGCCGCGCAGGCTTCTTTGGATAAAGGCGGATTACCTGTGAAAATAAAGGACGCAGGAGATGAGTAAAAACAAAATACCTTACGTGATTCTCATTGCGGCCACTTTAATATTCATTTTTGGAGTGAGCATGTTTTTGAAGTTGCATGGCACGCCCCAGCGTTTTCCGGCAGAACCATGGTCTGTGTTTTGCGCGATACGTTTTCATTATCTTCCTTTGTTTAACTTTGGCACTGATGCCTGGGATAATTTCTTTAAATCCTGGTTTGCTACCTCGCACGGTATCAACGATTTTATATATTTTTATTTGGTCACCGGCATCTACGATTTCTTTAAGATCCCTTTAAGCGAAGCCAATTTCTATTACGCCCTATATTTTTTGGGGACGCTTTACCTGCTGTTGATGATCTCTTTGGGAAAGTCAGTATTTAATTTAGAGACAGGATGCCTGGCGGCCATCGTCCTCTCAGTTTCTTATCACGGGCTCTACTCGACACACTGCTTAAATCATAGAATGACAACTCTATTTTTGCAATTGCTTTTGTTTATGAGCGCATTTTTCTATCTTAAAGATAAGAAGTCTCTGCTCAGGAGGATATTCTTCAGCGTCATGCTTTGCGTCAGCGCTTCCATGGAGCTTTTTTTATTTTTGCCTTTGGTGTTGTTCTTGGAAATCATGTGGCATTTTCATTATGAAAGCAATGCCAACTGGAAGACTGCAATAAAGGATCTGCTGCGGTTGCGGCATCTGGTCCTCTGGATACCTGCTTTTCTCTCATTTTTTACTATTTGTTATATATGGATGCGTTTTCGAGCCAGCAATCTAGGTATGTTTGCCTACAGTTCCCGTGCCTTTCCTTTTAGCCTGGCCAATTTTAGCGGGTTTTTAAACTTGACCAAGTTCATTAAAAAAGCGGATGCCAATATTTTCATAACCGCCACACTTTTATTTATAGCTATGTTTTTAGTCCTTTTACTTTTCAGGAGAATCAGGTGGCATAATCCGATCTTCTTTTTTATCTTGGCCTTTCTTTTGGTGACTTTTACCAATATTTCCACAAACCGTTGGAAATTCTATAGTGCTAATGTATCTATGGGTATGATCACGGCCTATGGCTTTACTACACTTTTCCACTTTTTCAGGAAAAAGATAAAATTTGTCGCTTTGATAGGGTGTTTGGCCGTGGTTTACATAGCTGGCGTTGTGGTATTAAAAGGGGCGAAGGAATATTTTGAGTTTGAGCAGCTTAGATACAAGACTGTCAAAGCTTATTTTAGCCTCCCGTCTTTGAAAGCAGTAGGTTATTATATCCGTGAATACGGGGAACCCGAAAGCACTGTTTTTAACCTCTTTTATAATAATGTCTATTTTGATCATTCAGAATATTATTATGGTAAATATGTTGTCTACGATAATATATATCCAAAGAAGAATTTCTCTCTTGTCTTTTACAGTCCTGCAGAAGCCAAGAAAAAGCGCTCTTTAAAGAAGGATTTTGATTTCTATGTAACGCTGAAAGGCTACGATAAATATAAAAAGGTAGTAGGTGAAAGATTTTTATCAGATTACAGAAAGGTCGCCGATGTCTATGACCAAGAGGAGTGGCTGGCCTCTATTTATTCTGCCAACCCTTCCTATCCGTACCTTAGAATGGAAATATCAGAGTATAATCGGCTTTGGGATGAAAAATACGCCAACTTAGAACATATCTTCGAGCATGGCAGGTTTGGAATAGGTTCTTTGATAGGGCACAAAGAATAGCATTAAGCGATCCAAGGAAAGGAAATAAGATGGCAGGGGAACAATATTTTGCTCATCACACCGCGGTCATAGAAAAAGGCGCGCGTATAGGCAAAGGCACAAAGATATGGCATTATAGCCACATTATGTCCGGGGCTAAGATCGGCCCAAACTGCAAGCTGGGGCAAAATGTCTATATTGGCCAAAATGTAAAGATCGGGATCAACGTGAAGATCCAGAATAATGTTTCTGTATATCCGGGAGTTACCCTGGAAAACAATGTCTTCTGCGGGCCTTCCATGGTCTTTACCAATATAATAAATCCCCGTTCAGAGATCGTGCGTAACGATAAGCGTTTCTATCTCAAGACCTTGGTAAAAGAGGGGGCCAGTATCGGTGCAAACGCGACTATAGTCTGCGGCAATACTATCGGCCGCAGCGCTTTCATCGGCGCCGGTTCAGTGGTCACTAAAGATGTACCCGATTACGCCTTAGTGTATGGTAACCCTGCGCGCATCCAAGGATGGATGTGCCCTTGCGGGGAAAAACTGGATTTCAAGACAAAAAATAGTAAACAGATGGCCAAGTGCCCAGTATGCAGAAGAAGTTTCGAAAAGAAAAAAAACAATGCAATTAAACCTGTTAAAGGCGCGAAAAGACAATGAAACCATTAAATATTGTTTTGATTACTGTAGATTGTCTAAGGGCAGATGTGCTTACTAGATTGCAAAAGCACGGCCTCGCAGATGGAGCTCATATTGCTAAATTGGCGGAGAAGGGGACGCGTTTTACTAATGCCGTTACCGTTGCTCAGTCTACCGCCCCTAGCCTGGTTTCTATATTGACTTCCAGCTACCCCAAGACTCATAAGGTCCTGATGAACGGGCTTTCTTTAGACAAGGCAACAGGCCCCACGCTGCCAGAAGTCCTTAGGAGCCATGGCTATAAAACATCAGGGGTGATCAGCGCTGAGCACTTAAGCTCGCCTTTTGGAATCAACAGAGGCTTTACCAGCTATGCCAATAACTCACCATTCGATATGGTTTACTACTTTTTGACAAAGTTCAGTATTGCCGGAAAGCAACTATCCTATATTTTGAATGTGATCAGAGAGAGGTTTAATATCTTCAAAACGGCCTGGACGGATGCCGATAAAATAACAAAAAGGGCAAAGAGGTTGTTGAAAAAACACCATCATTCGCCTTTTTTCCTTTGGGTCCACTATTTTGATACCCATCAATATGCTTCAGAACAAGAATATGACCAAAAAATAAAATACGTAGATATGCACGTAGGATATTTATTAGATTACCTGAAAAAACTGGACAAACTCCAAGAGACATTAGTCGTCTTTACCGCAGACCACGGGGAGGCCTTTAATGAGCATGGCCACCCCAAACACGGTTGGTGCCTTTATGACGAAGTCCTCAAAGTGCCGCTTATTTTATACTCTCAGTCAAGGTTGTCCGCAGGCGAGGTAGCTAATCAAGTGCGCTCTATCGATATAGCCCCTACTATCTTGGATATGGCGGGGCTGCCTATTCCTTTAAAATGGGAGGGAAAGAGCCTCCTCGGCCATATTAATGGTAAAACTAAAGATGACTTGGTGGTAAAAGTCATCAGCACTTCCGGTCGTGTCAATATCCAGTGCATCCGTGACGGCAGATGGAAATTATTGCGTTACCCCCAAGAGGAACAACTTTTTAATATTCTCGAAGATAAGGATGAGCGGAAGAACGTCATCGCTGAAAACGCGCAAGTGGCCAATAGGCTCAGAAAAGACCTTATGGATACTTTCGATTTTGAAGCCTCTGAAGAACTAGTCGATGAATCTGTTAAGAGGCGCTTAAGGAGCTTAGGGTATTTCGATGAATCTTTATAAGGCAGGTCTGAAAAATACTTTATATAATTACCTGGGGTTGATTTTCAGCGTAGTCTTTTCTTTTTTGGTCGTAGTTATACTTTCCAGGAACCTCTCAGTGGAAGAATTCGGTATTTATAATATCTTGCTTAGCTTCTTGGCATATATTTCCGTGGTTTCAAGCCTGGGGATGCCGCATGTGCTGCGCAGATATATACCCCAGTTCTATGAACAAGGCTCTTATTCCGCCGTCAAAAGATCTTTATCTTATGTTTTGGCCTTGCGCTTTATTACAAGTTTTATCTGCGCCGTTTTATGTCTGGTATTTATAGAGCCACTATCCCAATTGCTTAAGGTCTCCCAACTGTCACAGTTCTTTTTCTTATTTAGCTTTGCTATGTTGGTGGTCGTCCAGGTCCAATCATTAGAAGTAGCCTTGGAGGCGATGTTGCTACATAAGTCTACAAATATTATCAAGGCAGCTTATGCGATGTTACAATTTTTGCTGTATTTTTATGCGATCAGATCAGGCTATGGATTAAAAGGGATCATCCTTGTTTATTTAGTCGTAAACATATTGCTTTTTATCGCATATCTATTTGTTTGCAAAAGCAAGATCTTTACTTTACCTCAAGACAAAGTCCCGGATGGAGTGCCCTACAAAAGAATCAGAAGTTATGCTTTGTTCAACTGGTTTACCAATGCGACATATATCATATTTGATTTCAAGACTGATTTCTTCATTATCAGCTTCTTCTTAGGGAGCAGTTTTGTGGGATTATATAGTTTTGCCACAAGCACGATCACACAGATCTACAGGCTGTTGCCGATAACTATAGCGGCCACGGTACTATTTCCCATTATGGTCAGAAAATACAGCCGGTCCAAAGATAAAGAAGAGTTGCAGTATTTGTTCAGGCTTTACAACAAAATGGTCTTTTTCTTTGGGTTTCCCTTGGCGATAGGCGTATTGGTGTTAGGCGATAAGATCATCAGCTATGTGTTTGACCCTAAATATCTTGGAGTAGTAAACCTTTTTAGATTTATAGCCTTTGCCCAGGTGATAAATATGTTTTCTACGGCGTTGGCTTATTTCGTCAAGATTTTGGAAAAGGTCCACTATGCCCTCTGGGCCAGGGTCTTTGTAATCTACAATATCGCGATGGAGATCATCCTGCTTAAATTCTTTGGTCTGATGGGCGTAGCGTTTGCTACGGGCACGGCCTGGCTTTTTAACTCCATATTCGTATTTTTTCTTTTGAGAAGAGATATAGTTTTAATATATCCCGGAAAGTCATTTATGCAGATAGCCGTTAATTCCATATTGATGGGGATAGTGCTTTTTTTGTGCAGAGGCTTAGCGTATAACATCTGGGGCCTGGCCTTACTGGCAATAGCAGGAGTAGTCTTCTATCTGACGGCAAACTGTTTTAACAGGGCATTTGAAGCCAGAGATTTGCAGGTCTTCAACAAAATGGCGGGAGCGCAGATCTTTAAATGAAAAAAAGGCTGCTTTTTTTACATTCCAATCTCGATATAGGCGGAGCCGCAATGATGCGCTTGACGGCCTTACGCAAGATTGATAGGAGTAAATATGATATCAAAATCTGCTGTCTTGTACGCAAGGGTAGGTTAGGCGAGGAAGCTGAAAAAATGGGTTATGTTGTGGATATCTTGCAAGTTTCAGATGCCCTGTATAATATCTTCACTACTTTTAAGCTTTTTAGATATATAAAGAGAAACCGCTTTGCTATTGTACAGAGCAGCCTTTTTCATGCTAATTTTCATGCCCGTATCGCGGCAAGATTAGCCGCTGTGCCGATCATAATCACCGAAGAGCACGGAGAGCACTATATCTTTAAACGGCTTAAGTTCGTTCCTTTTGTGTTAGTGGATAGGACATTATCCCTAATAACTGACAGGATTATTTGTTGTGTAGGACAGATGAAAGAGAGCCTGGTCCGGATCGAACATATCCGTGCGGAAAAAGTAGAAGTGATTACAAACGCCGTAGACGAAGATAACTTCTCAAATATAAGGCCAAAGAGTGAGGTTAGGGCTGAGTTGGGTGTAGGCGATGACTTTCGGCTGATAGGGACGATAGGGACTTTACGCATAGACAAGGCCCAGCATGTCCTTTTACGCGCCTTTAGTGAGATAATCAAGACTTTCCCGGACCTAAACTTACTTGTTGTAGGAGACGGTCCGTTAAGAGAGAATTTACAGAATACCGCCCGAGATTTAGGCATAGCCAAGCGAGTGATCTTCACTGGCCATAGGTTGGATGTAGCGGATTTATTGAATGTAATGGATATTTTTGTGCTTTCTTCCAAGAAGGAAGGACTGCCTTTGCCCTTACTGGAGGCTATGTATATGGGAATACCCTGTGTAGTGCCGCGAATAGGAGGCATCCCGGATGTGGTAGAAAACGGCCAGACAGGTTATCTTTTTGAGTTTCCTGACCACCAAGAGCTATCCAATAGAGTTTTGCAATTGCTCCAGGACCGGCAGCTTGCCCTAAAGATGGGACAAGCGGGCAGAGAAAAGGCGCAAAAGGACCTTACCTCAGGTAGATATGCGGGCCAACTTATGCAGTTGTATGAGAGACTATTGATTAAAAAGGGGTTAAATTGAGCAAGATAAGCGGATTTTCTTTGTTAAAAAGGGACTTGCAGAGATATTATGAGTCGGCCAGATGCAAAAACATATTGCAGTTTTTGGGTATCTTCTTACAGGCCCCGGCGATATGGGCGATCATAGCATATAGGATCGGTGCCACGATCCGTATAGATATTATCAAAACTATATATATATTCCTGGTCTGGAATCCGATAAAGATCATTACCGGTATCGAGATCTATCCCCAGACAAAGATAGGCGAGAGATTTTATATCAGGCATTTTGGCGGCATTTTTATCAATCCCCGAGCAATCATAGGAAAAAATTGTACTATTTTCAACGGGGTGACTATCGGCACAAAAATCGGCAGGAAAGAGGCCCCGGTGATCGGAGATAACGTCATAATCGCGACCGGAGCAAAGGTCATCGGTAAAATAAATATAGGCAGTAACGTCACCATTGGTGCTGGTTCGGTAGTCACTAAGGATATTGAGCCCGGAGTTACTGTTGCCGGTAATCCGGCAACAGTAATTAAAAAGTCATAAGGTATCGATGAATAATATTGCCAGTTCTATCTTTAGAAGATTTCCTAAGGCATACGACGCCTATGTATACTTTTTGAGCAAGATGTTCAAATTTAGCCCCCATGCCAGAAGGGGTTATGGGATCAAGGTCATGGATGAGAGCTGGGACTATTTGATCGTTTTGGACGCCTGTCGCTTTGACTCTTTCAAGGCGTGTAATAAGATTAAGGGTAAGCTTAAGAAGAAAATAAGTAGAGCCGACCATACGATGCTTTGGCTAAAGAAGAACTTCAGCATACACTACGCTGATACGATCTACGTCTCTGCAAACCCTTTTGTCTCCGACATCGAATTTAAAGGTTTCCAGGCGTCTAAATATTTTTTCAAAGTCTATCCGGTCTGGGATTGCGCCTGGGATAAAGAGACCGCGACCGTACACCCTCGAGAAGTCGTTGCTACCGCTTTAAAAGCACGGGACGAATTTCCCGATAAAAGGATGATAATACATTTTATTCAGCCACACGCGCCATTTATCGGCAAGACAAAGATCTCGAGTAAAGAGCTAGGCATAGATGAGAACGTACCCAAAGACGAAACTATTCAAAAAATCTGGCAGCAGGTACGTGCCGGAAAAATAGAGATAGATAAATTAAAAAGGGCCTATATTGACAATCTAAATCTAGTCTTGGCTGAGGTCGAGTCATTGATAGAGCACCTTGACGGAAAAATAGTGATCACTGCCGATCACGGTGAGTGTTTCGGAGAGTGGGGAATTTTCGGCCACCCCGGAGGCACATACGTGAAACCGTTGATAGAGATACCGTGGCTGGTGATACAAAAGGATAGAAAACAAACAAAAATTCGGGCGCAGGCTAAAGAGACAGAATTCTCTCAGGTAAGCGAGTCCGAGGTTTGCGAAAAATTAAAGGCATTGGGGTATTTAGAATAAGATGAAAAAGTTACCTGAAAAGTCATTAAAAGTGGCTATGGTCGTGGGGGCAAGGCCACAGTTTGTCAAGGCGTCGATGTTGGTGCGCGCGCTAGATAAACATCGCAAGATCGATACAATAATAATTCACACCGGACAGCACTACGACAAAAATATGTCGCATATCTTTTTTAAGGAACTAAAGATAAAACCGGCGAAATATAATCTAGGCATAGGCTCTGCCGCACACGGCCTGCAGACAGGCTTGATGCTAGCCGGCATCGAGAAAGTCCTGCAAAAGGAGAAACCGGATTGCGTGGTGGTGTTTGGAGATACCAACTCGACTTTGGCTGGTGCTTTGGCTGCCTCTAAGACAAGAATAGAAGGTAAGTCTTCGAATGGGGCCTTGCGCTATCCTTGCATCGTGCATGTGGAGGCAGGAGTAAGAAGCTATAGAAAACATATGCCTGAGGAGATAAACCGCACGCTTACTGACCGTATCTGCGATATACATTTTTGTCCATCGGCTTCGGCGGTAGAAAACTTAAAAAAAGAAGGCATCAAAGAAGGCTTGTATAATGTCGGCGATATCATGTACGATTCACTTATCCATTTTAAGAAAAATATTGAAAACAGAATAAGCAGATTATCAAAATGGGGACTTGCCAGCGGCCAGTATTATCTTGCTACCGTGCATAGGCAATGCAATACGGATGTAAAAGAGAATCTCAAAAAGATAATAGACATCCTAGAGAGCGTTGATAAACCGGTTTTATTCCCCGCTCATCCACGGACAAAAAAGGCGATTAAGGCCCTAGGCGTTAAATTTTCCAATATCCGCCTGATCAGGCCGCTTGCCTATTTCGATATGCTTTTAGTTGAGAAAAACGCAAAATTGATCATCACAGATTCCGGAGGAGTGCAAAAAGAGGCTTTCTACTTGCAGGTACCCTGCATAGTCCTGCGAGAAGAAAGCGAATGGAGGGAACTTTTGGATACCGGTTGCAATGTGCTTACCGGGTTGAATAAAAGACGTGTATTTGAAGCCATCGCCCGGGTTTCGAAGATAAGCCGTTTTCCTTCTAAGAAGTTTTACGGCAGCGGCAGCTCAAGCTTCAAGATGGCTGAAATAATCAAAAAAAAGGCAAAGGTCGGTAAATGAAAAAAGTGTTGATTACAGGCGTGGCCGGGATGATCGGTTCGCATCTGGCGGACGCCCTTTTGGCCAAAGGCTATCGAGTATTGGGTATTGACAACCTCTCGGTGGGCAAGAAAGCGAACATAGCGCATAATTTAGGTAATCCCAAATTTGTTTTTAGAAAAGGAGATATCCTAAATTACGCGGTATTAAAACGGATTTGCGCCGGACAGCGCTTTGATTCAATCGTCCATTTGACCGCAAGCAAAAAAATCGGCGAGGGTGGAGACAGCATAGAACTACTCAACAACAATGTCAAAGGCACGGAAAATGTATTGAAATTGGCAGAGCTAAAAACTTGTAAAGTAGTGCTGGGTTCGACTTCAGACGTATATGGGATGTCTGCGGATATCCCTTTTAGAGAGAAGGGAAACCTCCTTTTAGGGCCTACTACCGCAAAAAGATGGACTTATGCAGTATCTAAGATCTACTGCGAACAATTGGCATTAGGTTATTATAAGGAACGGGATGTGCCGATAGTGATCTTGCGTTATTTTGGTGGGTTTAGCCCGCGGGCGAGTATTAGTTGGCGCGGTGGGCACATACCTGTTTTTATCGATGCGGTATTAAAGAATCGGGAGATCATTATTCATGGCGATGGCAAACAGACCCGTTCTATGGCCTACATCTCCGATATAGTCGAGGGTACTATCTTAGGCATGGAGAATGATAAGGCAGTAGGCAATATATTCAATATCGGCAATGACGAAGAGATGAGCGTGCTCGATACAGCCTATTTAATCCATAAACTTGCCGGCAAAAAAGGTAAGCCCAAAATAAAATTTGTACCGCTTAAGAAGATTTTTGGTGATTATCGCGAGATTAAACGCCGCATACCCGACTTGAATAAATCATATAGGATATTAGGTTACCGGCCCAAGGTCAGTTTTGAAAAAGGCCTGGCCCTTACAATAAAATCAAGAAAGGAACAATTGGAGAAGTCATGGAAATAAAGATAGAAGAAAGGCTAAGCCGGTTGAGCCCGAATAGGTTTTTTGGCAAAGTGCTCCTTGATTGGGCCCAGGATATAATCTCTTTGCTTGAGGGTAAGAGGATCCTGGATATCGGCTGCGGATATGGCTTTTTGGTAAACACATTGCTGAAAAGGGGTTTTGATGCCTCCGGCATTGACATCAGCAAAGATGCCATTGAAAGGGGTAAAAATCTGTATCCCGGAGTCGATTTGCAGATAAACGACGCCTATAATCTGCCTTTTGCCGATAATTCTTTTGATTCAGTGGTCTTTCATGAGTCGATCCATCACCTGGAGTTTGAACAGGCTATCAAGGAAGCGGATCGCTTGAGCAGAGGATGTATAATCATTTTCGACCCCAACCCCAACTTTGTGGTCAAGCTCTGTCGTAAGATCGTCCGGCACAAAGACGAAGAAGCACCTTATGCCCAGGTCATGGACGTGTTAAGAAAATTCGGATACAAGATCACATTCTTTAAATTAAGGGATGTTCTGGCTATGCCTTTGTCTGGAGGTTTTGTAGGGCCGCAACTTCTTCCGGACTTCGACTTTTTAGACCGCGGTCTGATCAATCTTGATCATTTGATCTGCAATCTGCTGAAATTATTAGGTTGTCAGAAGTTTTTCTGCTGGCGGTATATAATCAAGGCAGAAAAAATAAAATAATAGGTTTTAACTCAAGGATGCTGTTTAGATGGCTGGTAAAGAAAAAGTTTTTGTCATTGGAATAGACGGAGCTACATTCGACCTTTTGATGCCCTGGATTAAAGAAGGGAAAATGCCTACATTACAAAGGCTCATTAACCAGGGGGCTTGGGGGCATTTAGAGAGCGTTTTTCCTCCGCTTACGCCCGTGGCCTGGTCGTCGTTTATGACCGGTAAGAACCCGGGTAAGCACGGCATATTTAATTTTATGTATCGCCAGCAAGGCAGCTATAATTTAAAGCCTATAAGCTTTTCGGATGTCGATGGCAAAACGCTTTGGAGGATTATCAATGATAATGGCCTAAAAGTAGGTGTGATGAATGTCCCCCTGACTTATCCACCTGAAGAAGTCGAACATTTCTTAATCAGCAGTTTTTTAAGCCCGATGAGCGCGGATAATCAATCTTATCCTCAAAATTTAGTGGATGAGCTAAAAAAGGAACTAGGCAAATATTTGATACACCCCATCAAAGTGCGGGAAGGCAATAATTTTTCCCAGATGCTTTTAGAAAAATATGAGATGATCAAAAATAGGACAGAGGCTGCGCTTTATCTGATGAAGAAATACGAGTGCGACTTTTTTATGGTCCATTACCTGGCCAGCGATTCTATGCAGCATGAGTTTTGGCATTTGGCTGATGAAGACCACCCTCAATTTGACAGTAAATTGGCGCGAAAACACAAGGACATATTGCTTAACTTTTTTACGAAGCTAGACCAATATATTTCACAATTGGTAAGTAATCTTAAAAGTGATACGACTCTAGTGATCATGTCCGACCATGGCTTTGGCCGCATAACAAATTTTCTTCATTTGAATACGTGGTTGCTGAAAGAGGGCTTTTTGGCGCTTAAGAAAAATCCTCTTACCGGCCTGAAATATTTATTGTTCAAAATAGGTATTACCCCAAGCCTTTTTTATAGATTGGCAATGAAAGTAAACCTTGCCTGGTTGAGCAGAAATGTGGATCTTTCCAAAAAGACATCGCTTTTAAAGAAGTTTTTTCTATCTCTTGAGGATGTGGACTGGCAGAATACCCGGGCCTATTCTTTAGGCTATTACGGTTTTGGCCAGGTCAATATCAACTTAAAAGGGAGGGAGCCTTTAGGTTGTGTCGAACCGGGAGAAGAAGAGAAGGCCCTCTTAGAAAAATTGCAGCAGAGGCTCAAGGAGATAAAAGACCCATTTACAGGTGAGAGGATCGTCGAGTCGGTGAAGAAAAGAACTGAACTATTCCAGGGAAAACACTTAAAAAGCGCCCCAGACCTTTTTCTGTTTCCCCACAATTTTGAGACTATTTCTTTGGACGTCTCCGGATTTTCCTCCCACAGGGTCATTGAGCGCACCTTCGGGCACACCGGCTCGCATAGGCCCAATGGTATCATATTGTTGCGCGGGGAGCATATTAAAGAGAACTCTCAGATAAAAGGGGCACAGATTACTGATTTAGCGCCCACTATTTTGTATTTACTGGGCTTGCCTATACCGAAAGATATGGACGGTAAGGTCTTAACCAGTGCCATAAAAGAAACATCTTTGCGGCAAAAAGAAGCAAAGTTTTACCATGAAAAAGACGCCCCAGAACGCAAGAAGATGACTTTTAGCGGGAAAGAAGAAGAAGAGATAAAACAGAAACTCAGCGATCTGGGCTACTTGTAGGCCAAAAGGAGGAGCGGATAGAGATGATAATAATCGTTTTACCGGCTTATAATGAGAAAAGAGAGATACCGATTTTGCTAAAGCGCATCGATGGTTTTATGAAGACCAACAGGCTTGACTATAAGGTAATAGCGGTCAATGACGGCAGTACCGATGGCACGCGAAAGGTAATAGATGACCTAGCGAATCTCTATCCCCTTACTAAAGTGCATTTTGAGAAAAACCTGGGGGTAGGTTCGGTAGTAAGAACAGGTCTTAAATTGGCGATGGAAATGTCCACAGACGACGAAGACGTGATAGTCACGATGGACGCAGACAATACCCATGACCCCAAGATCATAAAGATGATATTACGCAAAATCGAAGAGGGTTATGAAGTGGTTGTGCCCTCGTACTTCTGCTCTGGGGGGATGTTGATAGGCCTCCCCTTTAGAAAGTACTTTTTCTCAAGGGTAGCGAATTTTCTCTATCAGGTATTGTTCCCGGTCAAGGGCCTAAGGAGTTATACGGGGTTTTATAAAGGTTACAAGGCAGGGGCCCTTAAGCTGGCTATGGAAAAATTTAAGGATAAGCTTGTCGAGTCCCAGGGTTTTGCGGCTATGGCGGAACTCTTGATAAAGCTCAGAAGAACCCCTCTTTTTATCGCCGAGGTCCCCATGATATTGAGATATGACTACAAAGGGGAGAAGAGCAAGCTTAAAGTCTTACCCACGATCAAAGAGCATTTAAGGGTGATCTCTAAAAACCTTTTCACAAGAGATATAATGACGTGATTATTGCAAGGGTATTGTAGGCTATGATAAATCTGAGTCAGAGAAAAACATTTTTTTGGATAATCCTATCTTTAGTCATCATCTTAAGGCTTATAAGCCTTGATAAAGGTATAGCCTACGATGAAAAACAGACCTTTTTATACGCAAAAGCGCCGTTTGCGGAGAAAATGGAACTCATCAGGCACCATTTTAGCAATCCTCCTTTGACGGTCAGCCTGCTTTACTTTTGGATGTTGCCCAGCCAAAATGAGGTTTGGGTCAGGTTATATTTTGTACTCTTTGGCGTGGGTCTGTGTATTTTAGTCTATCTTATAGGCAAGGAGTATTTAGGGGATGAATTTGGTCTTTTATCTTTTGCCTTGGCGGGGTTTTCTCCGCTTTTGATCTGGGCCTCCCAGTATATAAGAGGTTATGTGGATTCGGCTTTCTGGATAGTTTTATCCAGCTTTTTCTTCCTGAAGATGATAAAAGGCAGATATACTAGATCGGTCTGCGCCGGATATATCATCTCTTCTGCCTTGGCCTTATATACTTTTTATTTTACCGCTTTGATTTTATTATCCCAAGGATTATATCTGTTGATATTTTGGTGGCGGGATAGGCCGTTGCTTAAGAGATGGTTATCTTGCACTTGCCTGACGGGGCTTTTGTTTGCCCCCTGGGTCCCTGTGGCTTTCTCACAGATCGCAATAGTCACAGGCGTGCGTCAGTTGCCATTTAAGGGCTTTCAGATATTGGGTTTGCCAATCGGCATGTTTCTGCGTAATTTGATGACCATGGTGGGCATGGAGCCCTACTTTTTATCGGCCGGTGCCAGTGAGATCTTAGATAACAAATTTTTATTATTAAACGTTATTTTGATACTTTTGATCTTTGTGGCTGTGCTAATATTAGGCTGCCTTTCCTTAAAAAGACTAAACAAGGGGGGACGGGTAGACTTTTGGTTTTTTGTATTTCTTTCGCTGGGGCCCGTTATTCTGGCCAATACCCTTGGCCGGATGCTGTCTTTGTCGGCCAACGCAAAATATCTAGTGGCCCCTCAGGCGATGTTTATATACTTTTTTGCCGCGGTTATATACTATTTTATTTTGCAGAGGAAAAAGAAATATGCCTATATCTTTTGTCTATGTCTATTATCCTTATTCCTGTTGCGGCTGCCCAGTGCCTATACCGCCGAATTTGATTTTAAGGGTGCCCATAGCTTTATTTGCGCAGAATCGCAAGGAAAAGGCTGTATATTCGTCTTTAAAAAAAGATTTGATGAATTCGCATTGCCGGCGGTCGATTTAGGGGAATTTTTCCAAAGGGATAAGGCAAGCGGCGAATATCTGTCTTTGCCAGATATAAAAGCTAAAGAGTTAAAAGAGAGAGCCAGCGGTTGCGCTCGTATTTACCTTTACCTCAGCTTTGGCAGAGATAAAGTTTTCGGGGCTAATAAAGCCGCCAAGGCCTTTTTTAATAGAAACTTTGAGCTGGATAAGAAAAAGACTTTTAGGAATATAGAAGTCCTATCATATAAGAAAAGGTGATATGAATATTCATAAACTCAACCCCATTATTTTTATATTAGCCATTAGCCTTTTTTTAAACTTGTTTGGCATAGGCTGGGGTTTGCCTGACAGATGGCATCCTGATGAACACGTAGCCCAGACGCTGCAAATGATCGGGGAAAGGAAGATAGTCGACTTTTATCACCCCCCATTTTATAAGATTGTTCTAGCTGGGTATATGGTACCGTTTTTGGCCTATTTTGTGCTTACTCAAGGCCAAGCTGGCGTCAAGCTTGTGAGTTCTTGTTCCTCCTGGATAGGACTTGTCAGGACCTTGCCCGATTTTGCCACAAATATTTATCTTGTGGCCAGGTCGATGTCAGCGCTATTTGCCGTAGCCTGCGTGTATTTAACACACAGGATAGGAAAGGCCATCTATAATGAAAAAGTGGGTCTTTTCTCCGCCATGACTTTAGCTGCTACAATGGGATTTGTGGGCCGCAGCCATCTGGCTAAAGAAGGTATCTTTGTTACCTTTTTGGTGCTCCTGGTGCTGCTTCTCTGTATATCAAGTTTTCAAACCAAGGAGTGGGGCAGGGCCAAAAAATATTTTCTCCTGGCTTGCCTCTTTGGGGGATTTTCCCTGGCCGCTAAATATGACGGCGGAATCGCTGTAGTCATTTTAGCCGTCACTTTTGTCTTACTGGTTAAAGAGAAAATGCATAGCAATGAGATAACTGGTAAAGTTAAGACTTCTTTTCAGATCGCTGCTCTTGGTGTCTTAGTCTATATGCTGGGACTTATATCAGGATGGCCGGGCCTTTTGTCACACTTTAGCCGCTACAAAGCGTCCTTAATGGGAAGCGGCTACGCTGTTTTTTCGCCCACGACAAACTTTCCGGAGCTTATGGAGCGGTTTTTTGACTTTGCTAAAGTATTGTTGGCCAGCTTTGGCCTTCCTTTCTCGCTTTTGATCTTATCAGGTTTGTTTGCTTATATTTTAAAGTTTAAGAAACAACCTAAGGAGATGGTGATGATCATTGTAATGATGGCCTCTTATTTCTTAGTAGCGATAGCTATTTATAATTATGCCAGCATTAGATTTGTTATCATCTCTTTACCTCTTCTTGCCATTTTTGCAGGTTTAGGGATCTATGCACTATATTCTAAAGTCAAGTTTCGCCCGATCAGCATTTGCCTGTTTACTATTTTATTTGTCTATTCTCTTGCTTACACCTTAAGAGCAGACTTAGTCTTTGTTAAAAAGGACACCAGATATGAATGTAGCCAATGGATAGTTAAAAATATCCCTAAGGGCGCGTCTATCGAGATAACAAGACCGCTATACAATCTCTTTTCGTCATTTATCTTAGATGACTATGAGGTCATTTTTTGCGGCACCAGCTCTCAAGATTCTGGGTTCGATGCAGACGGTTTCAGTCTTTTTTATAAACAAGATATAGAAGGCCGCAAAAAGGCAAAAGAAAAATACTTTGCAAAGTTAAACCAAGGCAATATTTCAGTAGATTATATTATTCACAGCAGTTGGGAAAGCAGATTTCTTGACGAAGGCTTGGAAGATTTGCAACTTATAAAGGAAGGTAGAAATTTTCTTAAAAATCTATTTGAGGGCAAATTTGATTATCGCTTGCTAAAGACCATCTCTTATCCGGAATCCTTGTTTTGGAATCCACGGCCCAACGGCACTTGCCCCACGATATATGTTTTTAAGAAAGAAAAGATATAGATATGGATATGTACGATAAAGGCAGAGTTAAGATAATATCCTCAGCGGTGCTATTGGGCATTGCCCTGGGGGTCTGTTGGACATTCGCTCAAGACTTCGCCCTGGCCCTTATTTTTTCTTTACTGCTCATATGTTTGGTCAGATCATTAAAGATAGAGGATCATCGTTTTATCTTTACCGCTTTTATGGTCGCATTCTGTTTAAAGATAGTATTTATTCTTTTCTACTATTACTTTTGGCTCTGCCCAGGCAATATCGGCGTCATCGGCCCAGACGGAGAAGTCTTTTCCCAGCGGGGATGGTATATTTCAAGAGTCTTACTTGGGGAAGGCTTGGATTCCGTGCCTACGGCTGAACGGCCGTTTCTATTCCAGAGGGCCATAGCGCAGCGTTTTAACTGGCAGCTGCCCCCCGTGGATGTATATCAAATAGGGCTGTTTTCCTATCTGATAGGCTATTTTTATTTGATCTTTGGATACAGCAACCTGGCCATAAAGTGCATCAATGCCTTTTTAGGCACATTCTGCGGAATAATCGCATATTTTATCGCTAGGCCTCTTTTTGGCAAGACCCCGGCACGGATAGCGTTGATCCTGACTATATTTACCCCTACATTGTTCTTATTTTCTACAACAAGCTTGAGGGATCCCAGCGTAAATGTCTTGTTTTTATCCGTGTTTTGGGCGATCACCAGATTGAATTTAGGCAAAGAGAGCCGCCGAATCCTGTATTTGCTTATTGTCTTTTCTGTGGCCATGATCTATTTCCTGCGCCAGCCTTATTTCTATCTGTTATCAACGATAGTGGCGCTCGCCCTATTTTTTGATTTTATCTCCAGTAGAAAGAAGAGGTTTGTCCTTGTCTCGCTGGCATGTATTTTTCTTATCACTACTCCCGTACATGCCAGATACATACATAGGGTATTGCCTAAATTGAGCGTGCCGCTTATCGTAAAACGCCATTTTGCTTTTATTTTGATGGGTGGCAAAAATACCTATAGGTTTTATCCGCAAAGGTTTTATGTCCCCAGAGAGGTACCCGATATCAAACATTTGGCAGAGATGACTACTGCTGAGCTTTTAAGCTCTTATACAAAAGGAGTAGCCTATTTTATGTTCCTGCCTTTTCCTTGGGAATTGCAAAGAAAAGTATCGCTTTTCTTATTGCCGCAGACGTTGGTCTGGTATTTTCTTTTTCCGTTTGTTTTGCTTGGGTCTTTGTTGGCGCTCAGATACAAGTTTAGGCAGACTTGCTTGGTTATACTGGCACTATTTTTGGCTATTTCCTTTATGGCTTTGGGCGAGGGCAATATCATGGCCGCTATCAGGCATAGGGATGTGCTATTGCCTTTATTCTTTATATTTGCCTCCGTAGGGCTGGTAAAGGCTTTTGCAAGGTTAGAACCGATAGGTAGGAGTTAAAGATGTGCGGTTTTGTGGGGTTTGTCGGCCATCATGACGACCGGCTATTAGAAAGGATGAACGCGAGGATCGCTCACCGTGGGCCGGATGATGTCGGTTACTTTTCCAGGGACAATGTGAATCTGGGACATCGTCGACTCAGTGTACTGGATCTTTCAAGTGCAGGCCACCAGCCTATGTCAAATGAGGATGGGACTATTTGGTTGGCCTATAATGGAGAGATCTATAATTTTAGACAATTAAGGGAAATATTGCTCAAAAAAGGGCATAAATTCAAATCACGCTCAGATACAGAGACGATCATCCATGGATATGAAGAGTGGGGTATTGAGATAATCAAAAAGCTCAACGGTATGTTCGCTTTCGCTATTTATGATTCTGTGAAAAAAAAGGTAATCTTGGCCAGGGATAGGATCGGTGAGAAACCGCTTTTTTACGCACAGGTAGGCAAACATTTCTATTTCGCCTCGGAAATACAGGCGCTTTTGCAGGTCGATGAGCTCAAGGCAGAGGTGGATAGACAGTCCCTGATCTACTATTTGATGTTAGGATATATACCTTTCCCCAATAGTATAATCAAGGGGATATTTAAGCTGCCCGCCAGCCATTATTTGGAATATAAGGACGCAGAGGTGAAAGTCAGCAGATATTGGGAAATCACTTACTCGCCTAAAGAGCAGAAGCCCCTACGGGAAGAGTTTTATTGTCAAAGGGTAAGGAGCCTTTTTGAAGAGTCGGTAAAGAACAGGCTGATCGCCGATGTGCCTTTAGGTGTATTCTTAAGCGGAGGCATAGACTCGTCTTTAGTGCTTGCTTTTGCCAGCAAGAACTCCTCGCAGCCGGTAAAGGCGTTTTCCATAGGTTTTTCCGAAGATACCTTTAACGAATTAAAATATGCCAAGCAAGTAGCCGAACATTGCGGCGCAAAACATTATGAGTTTATTTTAAAATACGATGCACTATATAAGATCTTGCCGGAGATAATGGGTTTCTTTGGTGAGCCGGTGGCGGATCCGTCATTTTTACCCACTTACTTACTGGCTAAATTGACCCGTCAATACGTGACCGTGGCATTAGGCGGAGACGGTTGTGATGAAAGCTTTGCCGGTTATGTGACCCACAAGAATGTGGATTTGGCAAACATGTATTTTCGCCTTCCGCATTTTTTGAAAAATGCGACAAAAAGGGCAGTCGACCTTTTACCTGTCTCGCACAAGTATATGAGCTTTGATTTCAAGGCCAAAGGGTTCATTTCGGGGATGGACCACCATCCGATATGGGCAAATTTTCTCTGGCTGGGTGCTTTTTCTCCCCCCGAAACTATGCAAATGCTGAAGAAAGAATATAAACACCAATTTTTATTGGATAGGCTTAAAAGTCTGGGCAGCACATATCTACGGGAACACGAGAATATATCTCTCCTGGATAAGATTCTCTTTTTCGATATGCGCTATTTCCTTCAGGATGACCTTTTGGTCAAGACAGACCTGATGAGCATGGCCCATGCACTTGAAGTAAGAGCCCCGTTTTTAGATTATGACTTGCTTGATTTTGTGACCAGGATGCCCAGTAAGCTGAAGGTAAAAGGAGCGGCTACAAAGTATATTTTAAAGAAAGCGATGTCCGATATGTTGCCTGCCGCCATTTTAAAAAGGAAAAAACAGGGTTTTTCCATCCCTGTGGCTGAATGGTTGAGCAAACCGGATGTTTGGGAATTTGTGCAGGAGGTGTTTAATAAAGAGAAGATCGAAAGAGAGGGATTTTTCGATTATCAGTCTATCGATAACCTGCTCAAAGAACACATTGCCAAGAAAAGGAATAATTGGAGAAAGATCTGGGCATTGCTCATTTTTGAATTGTGGTTTGAAAGAAATATCAAAGGGAGGACTACGGCGAATGAAACCAACGCTAGCGCAGGTGCTGACCTGTCCGGCATGTCAAGGCCGGTTTAGATTAAAAGTTTTTTCTTCAGCTGATAACGAGGTCAAAGAGGGTATACTGGTCTGTCAAGGTTGTTCGGCAGCTTATCCGATCATCGAAGCCATACCCAGGATGCTCGAGCCCGAATTTCTTTATCTTCTGGTGAGCGGTTTTGAAGAGTTCCTCAAAAAATACAGGCAAGAACTGCAAGCGCAAGTAGGTTCGGCGGCTTTCAAACATATTTCCCAGGCACCTGCGGATTATCGCAAGAAAGTAAAAAAGATTACCGCCGGATTTAAGTATGAATGGTCTAAACATTCCAGCATATTGCCCACGCATGAGAACGAGTTTTTGCATGTCCTGGGGGATTGCCTTAAAAAGCAAGACTTTGCGGGAAAGATAGTCTTAGACGCAGGTTGCGGGCAGGGAAGATTTGCCTATTTTGCCAACAAATACGGGGCCAGCGAGATCTATTGCTTGGACCTAAGTGAGGCAGTTGTCGTGGCCAAAAAGAATCTAAAAGACATTCCCAATATCCACATCATCCAAGGGGACATCTATAATCTGCCGTTTGGGCGCTTATTCGATATCATCTACAGCATAGGGGTCATCCATCATCTACCCGATCCGGAAAAAGGATTCCATGGCTTGATCGATAAGCTGAAGAAAGGGGGCACTGTCTTTGTCTGGGTGTATGGCTACAGCAGCGTAGTGCCGGCGTTAAAAGCAGTGAGAAAAATCTCTCTAAGATTGCCTATCGGCCTGATGTGGTTTTTAAGCACTATTCCAGCCGCAGGATTATATCTGATAAATCTATTTTACAGGGCTATTAGAAAAGTGGGTTTTTTGAAAGCTGTCGCTGAGCGAGTGCCTTTCAATATGTACAATGATAGGACATTCCATAATACAGTTACAGTCTCGTTCGACCATTTGACCACCTCCATAGCGAATTTTTACAGAAAAGAGGAGCTGGAGGAATGGCTGAAGCGCAGTACGCTTAGTGAATGGAGGCTTTCTGAGCGATATCCGGGAAGATCGGGAAGCAGTTGGCGTCTCCTGGGTAAAGTATAAAGGTAATACTGCATGAAGATTTTATTGATTTCTCCTTCTTGGGGAAACTTATATGGAAGCTACAAGAATGTGGCTCGGGTAGGGGTGTTTTATCCGCCTCTGGGCTTATGCTATGTTTCCGCGTCCCTGAAGCAAAAAGGTCATGATGTAGAGATAATAGACATGGAGGCAGAAGGCTTAAACATCGAGCAGACAAAAGAAAAAGCTTTGCAATATCAGCCTGATTTAATAGGGATCACGTCTGTTTCTCCATTAATAGACCAGGCCCAGGCAGTCGCCGGACACTTAAAATCTTTGGATAAACCTATTGTCTTGGGTGGGCCTCACGTTACAATCGTGGAGAGAGAAGCGCTGCGTGACTGTCCCCATTTTGATTACGGAGTAATCGGCGAGGGTGAAGGCACGATTTGTGAACTAGTAGAGGCCTTGCGGGAGAAAAGACCTTTAGAGCAGGTAAAAGGCATATTATACCGGGCCGATGACGATGTCGTCTTTACCGGTTGGCGGGAGCGGGAACAGGATATAGATTCTTTGCCTTTTCCCGATAGAAGCAGATTGAAATTCGATAGGTACCTTTGGAGCGTACCCAAAAAAGGAACCCTTATTTTAGCTACTATCCTATCCACCAGAGGCTGTCCTTTTCAATGCATCTTCTGTTCCCAAGATAAGATGTACGGTAGAGTGGTAAGGTTTAGGAGCCCGCACAAAGTAGTGGATGAGATAGAGGACATTGTGAAGAATACGCCTGCGCGGCACATCATCTTTTGCGATGATACCCTTACATTGAAAAAGTCGCACATCCTGGGGATCTGCGATGAGATCATCAAGAGGAATATCAAGATCACTTTTGAGGGCTGGACCAGAGCCAATACGATAGATGAGGAAATTTTAGCCAAGATGAAAGAAGCCGGATTGGCCCGGGTATCTTTCGGTATTGAAAGTGGAGATCCACAAGTATTAAAGATCATCAAAAAGGGGGTTACGCTGGAAGAGGTCGAAAAGGCCTATAAGATAGCCAAAAAACTGGGCTTGGAGACCAGGGGTTCTGTGATGATCGGCCATCCCGGCGAGACCAAGGAGACGGTCTGGCGTACCATAAATTTTATCAGGAACCTCAAAGAACTGGACCATCCTTATCTTAATGTGGCCATGCCCTATCCAGGAACGGAGCTAAGGGAAATGGCCTTACGGTCTGAACATGGGATAAAGCTACTGTCCACCGATTACACTGACTTGCGCCGCTACGATAACGCGATTATGGAAATAAACGATTTAAAACCCAATGACTTGATCAAGTTGCAGAGAAGGGGTTTGCTCTTAGCTTACATGACCCCCCGCAGGATTTGGTACAATTTAACACGTGCAGGCTTAAAAAGCGGCCTTTCCAACGGGGCAGCTTTTTGTCTGAGCTTTGCCAAGGGCTTATTAAAAGAGGCCAGATTAGGATTATGGAAGACCTTAAAGCTTTCCAGTGTTCGTCGCTCGCAATCCGAGAGGCAGTAAATTACTATCGCTGGCTTTACAACGATTTTAAGGATTATATAGGAGATAGCATCCTTGAGATCGGGGGTGGTATAGGCAACTTTTCCAATTTATTGTCTGATAGGAAAAGGCTGGTTATCGTCGATATCGTAGAGGAAGTAGTGCAAAGGCTGGATAATATATTTGAAGATAAGGCTAATGTCTCCGTCTTCAAGGCGGATATTTGCGACAAAGGTTTTGTGGATTCAGTCATAAAAAATGGCTTCGACACCATAATCTGCGTCAACGTCTTAGAGCACATAGCGGATGACATAGGAGCGCTTAAGAATATGCGTGAGCTTCTAAGCACAAGAGGAGGGCACTTGCTTTTGTTGGTGCCGGCGCATGAAATTTTGTTCAGCGATCTGGATAGGGTTGTCGGTCATCACCGCAGGTATAACAAAAAGCCGTTGAGGCAAAAGTTGGAGCAAGCAGGATTCAGCATCAATAAGCTTTATTACTTGAATTGTCTGGGTGCGATCGGATGGTTCATAAATTATAAGATCCTTAAATACAAAGAGGTGGTCTGCCAGTCAACGGACCGACAGATAAAGATTTTTGACAGATTCCTCGTGCCTTTGGTTTCCCGGATGGAAAGCATATTGAAGCCGCCATTTGGGATTTCTCTAATAGCTGTTTGTGATACTAAGCCGTATACAAAATAAAGGAGTCAAATCATGGAAGGTTGCAGTATAGTGATCCCAGTTTATAATGAACAAGAGAAGGTTAGGTCGACGATAGAGCAGTTAAAGGATGAAGCCGGCAAGCTGGGCCTGGATCACGAGATCATAGTTATAAACGATGGCTCTACTGACGATACGGCAAAGGCGATCAGAGGTTCTGATGTAAAGCTGATCACGCATCCTCAAAGGTCAGGCTACGGCAAGGCGATACAGAGCGGGATATTGAGTTCAAAACATGAACATGTGGTCATCATCGATGCAGACGGCACATATCCGATAGAATCCTTAGGCAAGCTTTGGAAGTTCGCCAAAGATTACGATATGGTCGTGGGCGCGCGCAAAGGTAAATATTATAAGGGCTCTATCATTAAAAATCCGGCCAGACAGATCTATCTATGGTTGATATGGTATGTGACCGGCAAAAAGGTACCCGATGCCAATTCCGGATTTCGTATCTTTAAGAAAAGCGTGATCCTGCCGTTTTTCTCGCACCTTTGTCTGGGTTACTCATTTACCACTACGCTCACTTTATACCTGCTTTCGCGCGGGCATTTTGTGAAATTCGTACCGATTAAATACTATAAGCGCTCGGGAAGGTCGAAGGTGAGGCACATAAGGGATTCGCTGGGGACGCTGCAGATCATCATCCAGGCCATCATGCTCTACAATCCCATAAAGGCCATTTTACCTTTGTTTCTTTTATTCTTTATTTTTGGGTCCTCTTCCATCTTCTGGTATATGTTTAGGGACAATAATACGGCTTTTTTCACAGCAGGCATTTTTTCTTTCGGTATTTCGGCTTTAATCTTTGTAGCCGGCTTAATAGCCGACCTATTGGTAAACCTAAAACATTTAAAGGAATAAGACTTATAGATGAGAGCTTTATATATTTCCTATGATGGTGCGACAGAACCTATAGCTGGTTCGCAGATAATCCCTTATTTGGAAAAGCTGGCTGCCAGGGGCGTGAAGTTTTTTCTGGTTACTTTTGATAAGAAAGAATATCTGGCAGATGACGGCCAGGTTGTTAATACCAAGGATATTTTTCGAGCAAAGGGGATTGACTGGTTTAGTCTGCGCTATCATAAGCGGCCTACGGCATTGGCTACTGCATGGGATATATTCCATGGATTTATTGTCAGCTTTTATATAGTCTTGAAGGAAAAAATATATATCGTCCATGCCCGCAGTTATGTATCTGCTTTAATAGCTTTGGGCTTAAAGTTTATCCTACGCAGGAAGTTTGTCTTTGATATGCGTGGCTATTGGGCGGATGAAAGGATTGACGGACAGATTTGGCCCGAGGGCTCGGCTCTCTATAAAATAGCCAAGTATATGGAAAAGGTATTCGTCAATAATGCGGATTTTATTGTTGTTTTGACTGAGAGCATGAAAAATAGATTACGCCAGGATTACAGATTAGATCATAAGCCTATCGAAGTCATCCCTACCTGTGTGGACTTAAGGCAGTTTCAGATTTTAAGACCCGAAGATAAGGATGACTTTTTAAACCGAGAGATAAAGGACAAAATACACGCTAAGGACCTGCTGATCTATTTGGGTTCTTTGGGTACAGTATATATGCTGGAGGAGATGTTCGAGTTGTATAAGATTTTAAGGTCTCATATCAGTAATCTGCATTTTTTGCTTTTGACTCAAAGTGACAGGGAGATAGCTCATGACGCTGCTTTGAAAAGAGGCATAGCAGATAACGGCTTTACGGTGGCCTCTGTCCGGCATGCTGATGTAAGCCGCTGGTTAAACTTGGGAAAACTGGCGATCGCTTTCTACAGGCCCACATTTTCCGTAATCGGCAGGGCCCCCACCAAGATCGGAGAGTATCTCGCCTGTGGCCTGCCTGCAATAGTAAATAAAGGGGTGGGAGACATAGATACCATTCTTGCAGAGCAAAAAGTGGGGATTGTCTTGGAGAGCTTCGACCAGCAGGGCTATAAGCAGGCCCTGCCTGGCATATTGGACTTGCTGGGCAGCAAAGATCTGCGACAACGTTGTCACAAGGTAGCACAAGATTATTTTTCTTTAGAAAAAGGCGTTAATGGTTATTTTAAGATCTATCAAACACTAAAAAAT
Organism: Candidatus Omnitrophota bacterium; assembly: GCA_016939375.1. Lineage (GTDB taxonomy): Bacteria > Omnitrophota > Gorgyraeia > JAFGHF01 > JAFGHF01 > JAFGHF01. The sequence goes on from JAFGHF010000024.1 coordinate 61,607, forward strand.
TAAAGGAGTAAAAAATGCGAGTTCTAGTAACCGGAGGAGCAGGTATGCTGGGCAGTTCCTTATGTCCGGCGCTTATGAAAAGAGGATATGAAGTCATCGCTACAGATAAAATACCAGAGGAAAAGATAGAATGCCTTGATGTGACTGAAGGCGAGAAGGTCAATGCTATGATTCAGGAGTTTAGCCCGCAGATAGTCTTCCATCTGGCCGCCGAGACAGATGTGGATAAATGCGAGAAAGAGGTAGAGCACGCTTTTTTAACCAATGCCTTAGGTACCGAGAACATCGCCTTGGCCTGTCAGCGACAGAATATTATCATGGTCTATATCAGCACCGGAGGCGTATTTGATGGAGAGAAGGAGGAGCCTTATACCGAGTTTGACCAACCCAATCCCCGTAATGTCTACAGTAAAGCCAAGTGGGAAGGGGAGAAGATTGTGCAGAACTTGATGAAAAGATATTATATAGTGCGTGCCGGTTGGATGTTCGGAGGAGGCCATATTGACAAGAAATTTGTAGGTAAGATAATCAGCCTTCTAAGTGATAAAAACGAGCTTAACGTAGTGAACGACAAATTCGGCAGCCCTACTTTTACCGAAGACCTGTCTTTGGCGCTTCTGGAGTTGGTCCAGACCGGGCGCTATGGCCTATATCACATCGCCAATCAGGGCAGATGCTCAAGGTTTGAGATGGCCCGTGAGATTGTCCAGTACCTGGGGCGCAAGGACGTCAAGATAAACCCTATAAGTTCGGATGCCTTCCCTTTGCCTGCGTATAGGATCAAGTCGGAGACATTAGAGAACTTCAAGCTTAATGTGTTGAATATATTTACAATGCGTCGCTGGGAAGAAGCATTACAAGAATATGTAGCCAGGCATATGAAACAGACATTGAAAAAATGAAAGTATTGTTTATAGTCCCTTATCCGAAAGAAGGACCTAGTTATCGCTATCGCGTTGAGCAATTTATCCCATTTTTAGAGCAAAATGGTGTTAAATGCCGGGTCTCTTCATTTATGTCTTCTGATTTTTACAATTACCTTTATAGGCAGAAGAAAAGGGATACGCTAAAACTCTTATATTATTTCCTGCAAGGGACCGCTCGCAGGGTTTTGGATCTCTTTAGAGCCGAAGCCGCCGACCTTATTTTTGTGCATCTGGAAGCATTCCCTATAGGCCCGCCGGTATTAGAGTGGCTATGGACGAGATTAAAGAAGCCGATCGTGTTCGACCTCGATGACGCAATATTTATGAAAAAGAAAGTCGGCTCTAACAACAGACTGGTCAATTTCTTAAAATATCCGGCTAAGATTCCGGGAATCATTAAATTGAGCTCTCAAGTGACCGTTTGCAATGATTATCTTAAACAATACGCGGCACAGTATATTCCAGAGGACAGGATCCATGTCATCCCTACTTCTATCGATATAGGTCAGTTTGGTATTAAGAAGGACTTGGCCAAAGGCGATCCTTTGACAATAGGATGGATAGGCAGCCACACCACTGCGCCATACCTGGATTTATTGAGAGGGGTCTTTGAAGCCTTAAGCAAAAAATACGATTTTGTACTCAAAATAGTAGGGGCGGGCAGGGATTTTCAAATCCCGGGAGTGAAAATAATAAACCGGGAATGGAACCTGGGCCGGGATGTAGAGGAATTTCAGAGTTTGGATATTGGGGTCTATCCCTTACCCAGCGATGAATGGATAAAGGGAAAGACCGGCTTTAAGACATGCCAATATTTATCTGTAGGTGTACCTTGTGTCGTCTCTAATCTAGGGCGCAATAGGGAGATCATCCAAGACGGGGTAAACGGATTTTTGGCGCTGGACGAACAGGAGTGGGTCAACAAGCTGTCGCTGCTTATAGAAGACAAAGATATGCGCAAGCGGTTTGCCCAGGCCGGAAGAAAGACGGTGAGGGAGAGGTTTTCGGTGGATGTCAACGCACCCAGGCTGCTGGCGGTACTAAGGCAGGCTTATAATGAACACAGAAGATGAGCAAAAATATGCGTAAAAAAACTATCGGCTTATGTTTGATTTTGTTGCTGGTCGCAGCAGCGGTCCTGGCCTTAAACGCAAAAAGTTCTACCCGACAAGGAATAAACGGCATCGTCTCTGAACACCCGATCCCGGTTTGGATCAAGGCCGTTGATTTCCTGAGCCGGCATTATCACTATAAGGAGCTGGCCTGGCAGATCACCAAGGATTGCGCAACGCAAGAGGAGCGGGTTTTGGCTATCTTTAAATGGACGCATGAGAACATTAGGCATGACTTTCCCCGGGGCTGGCCGATATATGATGACCACGTTTTAAACATTATCATCCGTGGCTTTGGTACTGTGGACCAAACAGCCGATGTGTTTACTACGCTTTCTACCTATGCCGGGGTCCCGGCTGCGATGTACCAGGCCTTTTATGACGATACCAGAAAAAGGACTATTATGGCAGCCGCAGACCTGAATGGCCGGTTTGTAATTTTCGATCCTTATTATGGCAACTATTTCAGGAATGCAAAAGGAGAGCTGGCAAGTATAGATGACATTTTGGCCGAGCACACAATCGTTGAAAAGGCCCAAAATAAGCCCATGATCCGCGGCGTTGCCTATGAAGAATACTTTAAAAATCTGGTTCCGATAGACGGATTTATTACTTTAAGGGCAGAGCTGCAGATGCCGATGACCCGGCTTAAATATGAAATCAAAAGAAAACTGGGCTTGACCAAAAAGGCGATCTTATTCTATGGAGCAAGGACCTTTGAGTAAAAAAATCGTTATTTTTCCAAACGACTCTTTGCAGACATACTTTGATAAAGGCGAGCTGACCGAGAGATATTATAATCCTATGGATATTTTTCAGGAAGTCCACGTTATCTCTCTAAGCGATAAAGAGGTCTCCGAGGACAAGGTGCAGGTCTTGGCCGGAGCAGCCTCATTAAGGATATATGCTTTGGGCAAGCCGGGCATTTTAAACCTGATCAACGGTTCATATCAGAATAGGATCGACGCGCTAGTCTCAAAGATAAGGCCAGATATAATCAGGGCCTATAATTCGAACCTGGCCGGTTGGCTGGCAGTCAAGGCGGCAAGAAAGATGGGTATCCCCAGCGTGATCTCACTTCATGCCGATCCGGAAAGAGATACCAGGGCCTTGATCAATAAACTAAAAGAGCCTAAGCGTTGGTTCATCTGGAATATATCAAAAAAGGTATTTGAACCCTATGCCTTATCCGGAGTAGATAGGGTTATTTGCGTCTATGACTTTTTGCTCGATTATGCCCGGGGCCATGCCGGGTCTTCTAAGGTCAAGCTTATTTATAATCGCATCGATACGGACAGATTTGATAATAGCCGCAAGGCCCCTGATGATGAAAACAGGGTGCCCAGAATATTGTGCGTGGGCAGAATAATGAGACAAAAAAACCCGGAGAATATCGTTAAGGCGGTAAAAGACTTAGATATTAAGCTGACTCTTATCGGCAATGGCGAATATGCAGACCGCATCGAGAGGCTGATCAAAGGTTTAGGCATAGAAAACAAGGTCGAATTTATCAAGTCTGTATATTACGGCCAGATCCACCGTTTTTACAAAGAGGCGGATATCTTTGCCTCATCCAATAATTACGGAGGCGTGAGTAAGACAGTGATGGAGGCTATGTCCTCAGGGCTTCCCATAGTCGCCAGCAAGCCTATTTTGGTAGATAGCCCGGACTTAGTAGGAGATGCTGCATTGATCGTGGACAATACGCCTTTGGGGTATAAAGATGCTTTTCAAAAGCTTATTTCCGACAGCAGATTTAGGCAAGATCTGGGCAGCCGGGGCAGGGCCAAGATGCTCGCAATTGACGGAAAAAAGATGGAACAACAGGAGAAGGATTTATATCAATCCTTGATGTAAACAGATATGGATATGAGAAAAAAAATAGTAGTCACGGGAGCAAGCGGAATGGTAGGTACAGGGTTGCTCGGTCTTATTCGAGATGCTCCCGCTTATGAAGTCTTAGGTGTCTACAAAGATAACCAGCCGGCAATAACGGGCGAGAATATCTCTTATTTACAGGCAGATTTGACGCAAGGTGAGGGCTGGCAGAGGCTTGATGATATGCAGATGTATGCCCTTGTTCATTGTGCCGCCAAGATACCTAAGACGTTCGGGGTGAATGAGTCTAAGGATGCCTATATGGTCAACTCCCGCATGGATAGCCTAGCTCTTTCATGCGCGATAAGCAAAAATGCGAAATTAGTATATATTTCTAGCTCTAGCGTTTACGGAGACTCAAGCAAAGGCATTTGTAAAGAAGATTCGCGCTTAAATCCGATAAACGCCTATGCCAAAGGAAAAAGCGAAAGCGAAAGCAAAATATTAGACAATAAGAGTATTTTTAAATATTTCATCTTAAGGCTGTCTTCGCCATACGGTCCGCATCAGAGAAACAATACCGTATTGAAGCTCTTCACAGAAAATGCCTTGCGTGGTGAGCCTCTTATATATCACGGTGAGGGCCAAAGGATGCAGGACTTTATCTATGTCAAGGACATAGCCCGGGCAATGGCAATGGCTTTAGAAAGCGAAAACAGCGGTGTCTATAACGTGACTTCAGGAAGCTCTATCTGCATGAAAGACCTAGCCCATCTTATAAAAGATATTACGGGCAGTAAAAGCGAGGTAAAGCCATCAGGCACAAAAGATATGCAAGAAAAATACCGGCCCCTGTTTGATATTTCCAAAGCAGCACGATTGCTTAATTGGCAGCCCCTTTATCCTTTGGAAAAAGGGCTGGCTGAGTTCATCGAATACTTAAGCGGAGATAGAAAAAGTTGATTATCGGGATAATTTCTGACGCCCACGGTAATATTTATGGCCTAAAGAAGTGCTTTGCTCTTTTGCGCAAAAAAGGGGCAGAGGAGACCTTTTTCTTAGGAGACGCACTTAACTATTTTAGCAAGAGCAAGGAAGTATTGGATTTCTTAAAAGCCGAGAAGATAAAATGCATCAAAGGCAATCATGAGTCTATTCTTTTAGAGGAAAGACATGTTTCCCCGGAAGAGGAAAAGATATGCAGCTTGAATCTTACTAAGCAGGCCCTGAATGAAGAAAACCTTGCCTTCATAAAGTCTTGGCAGGAATCTATGGAATTGGAGATCGATAATTGCAAGATGCTGATGGTACATGCCAGTCCCTTTAACCATCTTGAAGAATATATATATCCGGACAGCGACTTAAGCAAGTTTCTATATTTACGACAAGAAGTGGTCTTTTTAGCGCATACGCATATACCCTTTATCAGGAAAATAGAAGATAAGACAATAGTCAATGTCGGCTCTGTGGGTTTTTCAAGGGTTGAAGGGAAATCCATCTACTGTGCGACTTTTGATACCAGCAAAAGACAGGCGAGGATATTGACGACCGATTTTCCTCTACAGAATTTAAGAGAGCTTGAGCCTTTTGATGAAGCCCTTAATAAAGTTTTACAAAGAGGACAGATGAAGGAAGCGGCATGATGAAAAAAAAGAAAATAAACGTGCTTATCACCGGCTTGGGAGGTGGAGGCAACGGGATGCAGGTATTAAAGGCCCTAAAGTTGTCTTCTCTGCCATACTACTTCATCGGCACCGATATAGAAAAGTTAAGTTTTGGATTGTCTTTGGTGGACAAAGGTTATGTCGTGCCTCTGGCAAGCCATGAAAAATACCTTTGTTCTTTAAGAAATATAATCAAGAAGGAAAAAGTGCGGGTCTTATTCCCCGGCTCCGATCCTGAGCTGAAGACCATTAGCCAGAATAGGCTTACTTTTGAGAAACTAAAAGTGCTTTTGCCCATAAACCCTGCACCGATAATATCATTATGCATGGATAAGTATAAGACTATGCAGTTTCTAAAGAGCAAAAAGTTTAATGTCCCCAGAAGCTTTTTTATAAAGTCGCTAAAAGATACAAGGACGGTCGATGTATTCCCTGTAGTATGTAAGCCGCATATAGCAAGCGGCGGCTCCAACAATGTGTTTATTGCCCAGGATCGCAGGGAACTGCGTTTGATGGCAGAATACCTGTTAAAGTACCTGCGCGGTTTTCTGGTACAGGAATATGTGGGAAGCGCTGATTGCGAATATACGGTCGGTGTCTTGGCCGACCTACAGGGCAATATGATCGATTCTATCGTGCTAAAAAGAAATATCTTTCCCGCATTGAGCTCAAGGATCAAGATAGCCAATAGATCAGGCAGGGCGGAGTTAGGCAAGATCTTGACCATAAGCAGCGGGATATCCCAAGGCCGGATAGGAAAGTTCAGAGAAATAGCCAAATATTGCGAGCAGGTGGCTGCTGCTATAGGGGTGAGAGGGCCTTTAAACTTCCAATGCAGGGTGTTTGATGGAAAGGTCTATATTTTCGAGATCAACCCCCGCTTTTCCGGCACTACTTCTTTAAGGGCCATAGCCGGATTTAACGAGCCGGATATTTTGATCAGAAAGTATGTGCTGGGCCAAAGGATCAAAAAGACGCCTTACAAAAAGGGTGTGATTTTGCGGGCTTTAGAGGAAAAATTGATTAAGGAACTATAAAAGTCATGAAATACGTCTGTAAAAACAATTATTGCCGCTTCGAAAACCTGCCATTTTATTGGCACCCGCTAGAAGATGCAAGTGATAATAGATTTCCCGAATTTTTGCCATTTGAACTGTTCTATGATAAAGACAGCGGCTTATTGAGGCAGAGGCCAGATGAAAAGGTGACAGAGATCATCAATTCGGCATATAGCCATGGTTCGGAGATAGTAGGCCTTTTGGATGAGAAGGGCATAGGCAATGATTACGCCCGGGACTTCCTAAAGTTTATAGACAGGTGCGTAGGGCTGGGAAATATCGCCGGCAAAGAGGTGTTAGAGATAGGTTGCGGCAAGGGGTATCTTCTATCCCAGCTACAATCTCAAGGGGCTAAGGTGCTGGGTTATGAGCCGGGATTTTCCAAGATAGGCAAATATCCGGTTCCGGTAATCAATGATTTTTTTCCCTCTGCGAAGGTCAAAGAGAGGAAATTTGATATTATAGTCGCTTATGAATTGTTGGAACACGCGGTCGATATCGACCGCGTGTTGGATGCCATCGGGGCATGCTTGAAAGATAATGGGATTTTGTTAGTCTCCGTTCCAGATTGTGCAGAACACATCAACAATGGCGATATCTCGATGTTTATCCATGAGCATTTTTCCTATTTTACAAGAGATTCGCTTCAGTATTTTATGGAGAAAAAAGGTTTTATGGCTAAAGCAATAGAGAAGTCCGGTTTTGGGGGATGTCTATATGGTGCTTTTGCCAAAAGCACAAGCAAAGTGAGGGCGCAATCGATAAATAAGGCAGATTTGGAAAAGGTATTTCATAGGATAGATAGAAATATCCAAAGAATGCATAATTTTATTCTTAAGCAAGAAGGCCGTGAGCTAGGAGTCTATGTGCCGATTAGGGCTTTGAATATTCTTTCCTTATATCGTGGGCTGATTGAGAAACTCAACGTCCGCTTAAGGTTCTTTGATGATTCCGCGAGTTTGGCGGGTAGATATTTACCGGGTTTTAATATAAGGATAGAGAACAGGGACTCTTTGATAAAAAATCCACCAGACGTGATTTTGGTATATTCTTTTACCTTTGCCAAGAAAATCATCGAAACTTTAAAAAATAGCGTACCCAAAGAAGCCGCGGTAGTAAGCATAGAGGATTTATAAATCCAGTTTTGTCCTTATAAAAGGAAGGAAGCATGACGCTATTAGATAAAAACGTATTGATAACCGGGGGGGCTGGTTTTATAGGCAGCCACTTATGTGAAGAGGTAGCCAGAAAAAGGCCTAAGCGGCTTGTGGTGGTAGATAATCTCTTTTTGGGCAAAAAAAACAACCTTAAAGGGGCCTTGAGGCTATATCCGAAACTAAAGTTCTACAAAACCAGCGTAACGGACTATAAGAAGCTAAAAGAGATAATCAGAAAGAATAATATCGAGGTGGTTTTTAATCTGGCGGTAGTGCCTTTGCCCGCCTCGCTTGTAAAACCAGAAATGGCATTTAATGTGAATGTAGATAGCGTCTTAAACCTGTGTGAGTTGGCGAGGAAGGGGTACTACAAGACGCTTATCCATTGTTCATCTTCCGAAGCATACGGTAGCGCCCAATATGTGCCCATGGATGAGAAGCACCCCTGTAATCCTTCGACTGCTTATGCTGCCAGTAAATTGTCGGGAGACCAATTATGTCTGGCATATGCTAGGGCCTACGGTATAGACGTTTCTGTGCTCAGGCCTTTTAATAATTACGGACCGCGGCAAAACGCAGGTTCTTATGCCGGCATCATCCCTGTAGTAATAAAGAGGGCATTAAAGGGTAAGACAATAGACATCTACGGAGATGGCCGTCAAACACGCGACTATATCTTTGTCCAGGACACCGCCAGCGCTTTTATAGATGTTTATAAGACCAGAGCTGCCAGAAACCAAGTTATAAATGTAGCTAGCGGAAAAGAGATCTCGGTAAACGAGCTGGTGCGGGCAATTTTACATATTATGGATGCTAAACGCGCCAAGATTAGACATATTTCTCCCCGGCCGGGAGATGTAAGACGCCATTGCGGTGACGTAAAGCTGGCCAGAAAGACCTTTGATTTTAAGCAGAGGATAAGATTCGAAGATGGATTAAGGCAAACTATTGAGTGGTATGTGGGTAACAACCGCAAAAGAAAGGAACAAAAATGATTATTAGCGCTGGTAAAAATGTAAAGGTCCATCCTTCGGTAAAGGCTTATGGCAAAAACCAGATCGGCAAAAACTCGATTATCCTGGAAGATGTATATTTGGGCTACCCGACCACTAAAATATTGTTGAAAATTGGCGAGACCCATCTCGATTTTACCCACGCCAAGTTTAAGGGGTGTATTATCGGAAAAAATGCGATAATCAGGTCCAATAGCGTTATCTACAGCAATGTCAAAATGGGCAATAATGTAAGGACGGGACACGGCGTGCTAATACGCGAAAATTGCACTATCGGCAGCCACGTGATGATAGGTACTAATAGCGTGATAGAGAATAATTCTCACATAGGAAGTCATGTAAGTATCCAATCAAATGTTTTTATCCCTGCGCAAACAAAAATCGGCGATTATGTCTTTATGGGCCCCTGCGTTGTCTTGGCTAATGATAAATATCCAGTGAGGATAAAGAGGTCTAAATACATAGGCCCCACGTTGGAAAAAGGAGTTTCTTTGGGCGCGGGCTCTGTAATACTACCCGGGATCACTATAGGCGAGGGATCATTGGTAGCCTCTAATTCAGTAGTCACAAAAGATGTGCCCAAATGGCACTTAGCCATGGGGGCACCGGCAAAAATGGTTCCGCTTAAACAAAAACTGAGGAAGCTCAACAAGATCATTTGATCAGATGAAGATAGCTCTAGTAGGAAATCTATGTGGCCTCTCCATGTCCTTGGCAGAGTTCTTATGTCGCAAGGGCGTTGAGGTTGCCGTGTTTACCGATGAACATACTTTTACCGATTATAGACAGCCCGCGGGTTTCCATAAGTGCGATTTTGCCGTGAACTTTATCAAAAAAGAATCAAGATATGCCCTTTTCAACAAGATAAGGAAATATGATGTGGTCATCAGCTTTACAGGTGCTTTGGCTTTCTCTATGCGCGAAATATACTATTTATTGGGCAGTTTTCTGCCTCCCGTAATCAATGTCACTACCGGAAGCGATATTACCGAACTTGCTATAGCAAAAGGTGTTTTGGGGATGTTATATAGACACTATCTTAAAAAATCAGATCTGACTTGGTTGGCGAACTATCCCTGGGCGCTAAGCAATGTGCAAACCCTTAAGCTAAAAAACACCTTCTTTTTGCCCTTTCCTGTAGATACGGATTTTTATGGTTTGGCCAGAGAAGATAAAATACGCACAGACGGAAAAATGGTCCTTTTCCATCCCAGTAACCTGGATTGGGGTGAAAAAGACAACAAGCCGGGCCGCCATAGCACCAAAGGCAATGACCGCTTCTTAAAGGCCGCCATCAAGGCCATAAAAGAGGGATTGCCGGCACAGGTGATCATGTTGGACCGTGGTCCGGATAAGGAGCTGGCCAAGGAGATAGTAGCCCGCTCAGGTGTTGCAGAGAGATTTGTTTTTCGGCCGCAGATGGACCGCGATGAGCTGATTAGAAGCTATATAAATGCTGATGTGGTGGTAGATCAATTTGACCTGGGAGGCTGGGGAGTCATCGCCTTGGAAGCTATGGCCTGTGCCAGGCCGGTAATGGTTTATGTGGACCGGTCTTGCGCAGATATGATGTATGGGGAAGAGCCGCCAGTGCTAAATTGCCATACCGAGGACGAGATATATTCCCAGTTATGGCGTTGTCAAGACATGCATTATAGGACAGAGACGGGGGAAAAAGCGGCGCAATGGGTAAAAAAGCACCATCAATGGGGAGCCGCTACGGATAAGCTGTTAGGCTATTGCCGTCAAGTCATAAAGGGTGATAAAAATGCTCAGTAAGAGGATCATTATTACTTTGGATATTGACTGGGCATCTGATGAAATAATTGATTACTGCAAAGAGCTGTTGTTGAAGCACCGGGTAAAAGCTACTTGGTTTATCACCCATGATAGCCCGGCGATAAAAGAGATCTTTAAGCACCGGCAAAGCTTTGAGGTGGGCATACATCCCAACTTTTTACCCGGTTCTACACAAGGAAGCAACACCCAAGAAGTCATGGAGCATTTGTTGCGCATCTGTCCTGATGCAAAGATAATGCGCACGCACTCGCTCTACCAGAGTTCGCTTTTGTTTTTGACGATAATCGAGAAATATCCGCAGATAGACAAGGACGTGTCTTTGTTTCTGCCATATGCTAAATACACTGAGTCGTATAGGCTGTTTTTAAACCAGAAATATATCACCAGGATACCGTTTATTTGGGAAGACGATTTCGAAATGACCTCAAAGGAGCCAAAATTTGCCCTTGATCACAGGTTCGACTTCCGTCAGGGCGCGAAAATATTTAATTTTCATCCTATCCATATAGTCTTGAACTCTTGTGGCTATGAGAACTACCTTAAGCTTAAAAATAGCCATGACCCGAAAAAGCTTAGCCTCAAACAAGCATTGCGATTTAGAAACAAGGCCTTGCCGGGGACCGAGGATTTTCTGCGGGAATTAATCGCCCGTAAGGAAAAAAAGTCATTTATCCAGGAGCTAGAAGGAGTCAGCTGATGGAGTTAGCTGTTATAGGCAGAACGCAAATCTTACATAATACAATAGACAGATTAAATAAGAAAAAGCACAGCATTAGGACAATAGTGACCACCAAGGCTATGCCTGAATATACCAGCAGAGAAAATGATTTTAAGGCTTTAGCCCATAAGTATAAAGCCAGCTTTTTTAATACCAAGACCCTAAATAAGGACAGGATTATTTCTTCTTTTAGAGGCCTGGATTTAGGCATAAGCGTTAACTGGACCTCGGTCATCAAACGCAGGCATATAGATTGTTTTAAAATAGGCATCTTAAACGCCCACTTCGGGGATCTGCCCCGCTATCGGGGAAACGCCACCCCTAACTGGGCGATTATTAACGGGGAAAAGGAGTTGGCGGCCTCTATCCATTTGATGGAGCCGGATAGACTTGATTGCGGCAGGGTCATTGTGCAGAAGAAGTTAGCGATCACCAAAAAGACTTACATATCTGATATTTATGCCTGGGCCCAGCGGGAAATACCCAATCTTTTCTTAAGGGCAGTATCGTTACTGGAGAAGGACCCCCATTATACACTCTACTATGCTGATCCCGATTCCGCCGAGTCTTTCCGCTGTTATCCCAGAAGGCCGCAAGACAGTCGGATCGATTGGAGAGATCCCGCGGAAGCGATACACAGGCTTATCCGTGCTTCAAGCAGACCTTTGCAGGGGGCTTTTAGTTTTGTAAACAGAAGAAAAATAACCATTTGGAAAGCACAGCTGTATAGTGACCGGGAACGTTATTCCGCTCTCCCCGGACAGGTCTGCAAAATCGGACGGGATTATTTTATTGTCATCACCGGCTCAGGGAAGCTAAAGATAACCGATTGGGAGTCAAAAGAAAAAATAACAAATGTCAGGCAGCGGCTAAACTGATGAAATTCGAAGTATTCGATGCCAATTCAATAGATAGAAAAACCTGGAATGAACGGGTGGCTTCTGTGCCCGAAGGCAGCGTCTTTCAGACCACCTTCTGGGCCGATTTACTGCAAGACTATTTATTATACAGGCCCCTATATTTTGTTTTAAAAGACGACACAGGGGTACAAGGGGAATGCCTTGCTTTTATCAGGGGGATCGTGCACCAGGGTCTTTTTGAAAGGCCATTGTTGCATTTGATGATACCTGCTGTGCAGAAGGCTTTTCCCCAACTGCATTGGCAGGAAGGCCCTTTGGTCTTTGGAAAGGACCTCGAGAAGAAAGCCCAATGCCTAAAGTTCTTTATGCAGAGTGTAATCGAGTTTGCCAAAAAGAACAAGATAAAAAGTATAGGCAATGCGACTTTTCCCCAAATCGCTGACTATAACAGCCTGGTCAAAGAAGAGGATTTAAACCTTTGGGTGAGGAAAAAATGGGCTACTTTTATCATAGATTTAGAAGAGGAAGAAAAAATACTCTGGGAGCGCTTGAAGCCATCGACAAGGAACAAGATCAGGAATGCAAATAAAACAAATATATCGGTTAAGAGGTTAGAGAATGAAAACGAGCTTAAGCAATATCAAAGTTTCAGGGAGGCTTCGGGTAAAGAACTAAAGAGAAGGGTAAGCAGCTATGATAATCTGTTGTATATGTGGAGGCATCTAAAGCTGAACAATTGTTGTGATTTCTTTGCCGCATTTTTTGAAGGCAGCATAATAGCGAGCTTGGGGCTATGGTATTTTAACAAAAACATGTATGAATGGGGCGTCTATAATTCCAGGTATGCTTCCGCAAACAGATTGCACGCAAGCGACATTTTAAAATGGAAAGTGATCGAGTTCGGCAAGAACAGCGATTTTAACTATTATAATCTGGCCGGCGTGAATCCCCAGCCGCCTGACAATAAGGAAAAAGGCATCTATGAGTTTAAGCAGAAATGGGGAGGGCAGTTTAAGGAATATTGGATGTACGACTGGCGAGGCTAAAATATCACAGAACGATGAATAAGATAACGAATATCCTTAGAAAGATAGTTTCCAGAAAATATCGCAGGATGATCAGAAAATATCTGGGGCTGGACCTGGTCAACAAGTTTGTACTCAGAAAGAAAAACCTCAAACTAGCCAACCCCACTGAGTTGGCAGTAGAGCTTACTACCGCTTGCAACTTAAAATGCGCGTTTTGTCCTCATGATAAGATGCCGCCGAGTTTTAAGCAAAAAGATGTAGATAGAAGCTTGCTGGATCTGATAATCGAAAATGTAGAGGGATTCAGCAATAAGAGGATTCATATGAATATATCCGGTTTCGGAGAGCCTACATTATCCAGACATCTTTTTTATATTATCGAAAAGATAAAGAAGAATTTCCCCCTTGTCCATACCGCTATGAACACCAATGGGGTTTTGTTGAACGAGACTACGCGAAAAGGGCTTTTATCAAGCGGCATAGACTCGATCACCATAAGTCTCAACGCCGATACTCCGGGAAACTATGCCAAGATCATGGGCGCCGACTATTTTGATAAGGTCATGGAGAACATAAAGCTTTTCTTCGAATCTGTCCAGAACAATAGGACAAATATCGAGATAGCGATTGACCTGATGGATATAAACAACCAAGAGATAAAGACAGATGTGCGTAATATCAGCAGGCAATTATCTAGATACCCTCATCTATATCATATTTTTTTAAGACCTGTATTAAATTGGGGCGGGGTGATCTCCGGCGAAAGCTTTAACGCTGAAAGAGAAAAAAAGAATGTTTTTGCTGATAGATATCCATGTATTAGCCTTTGGCGGACCATCGGGGTGGATAACGATGGTTATATCTATCCTTGTTGCCTGGGGATGCAGCTGCGTGAAGATAGCGGCTTAGTATTGGGAAATATCAAAGAAGTATCGATATTGGATTGTTTCAATAGTGATAAGTTAAAGGCAATGCGTAGGTATCACCTCGAGAATAACTACAGCAAGATCCCCGAGTGCGAGAAATGCGATTTTTGGTCGTTTAGCCCGAATATTTTTGTAAAAGACAGCTCCAGCGGCCATTGGAAATAACGAAGAGAGGAAGATGAACAATAAAGTCGTAGTTATCGGAGTAGATGGAGTTTCTTATGGGTTGATTAAGAAGCTCACCAGCCGGGGTAAGATGCCCAACGTAGCCAAGCTGCTTAAGGAAGGCTGCGCCGGGGCACTGGAATCCACTATTTTTCCGGTTTCGCCCTCTGCATGGTCGAGCTCTTTTACGGGAAAAAATCCCGCCAAGACAGGGATCTACGGATTTTATAAGAGGGTCAAGGCCAGCTATGACTGGGCCCCTGTCACAGCCCGGGAGAGGGCCAGCAAGGACCTCTGGGAGATAGTTAGCGAATTGGGCAAGAGAAGCATCGTCCTGGGTTTTCCTTTGACTTTGCCCACAAGGGATTTTAACGGAATTTTAGTGGGAGGTAATTTTACCCCCAATCTAGAAGAGGCCGTCTATCCTAACGACCTAAAAGAGAAGATATTAAAGGAGCTAAACTACGATATCTGCGCCCATGAGGCATCAGGCGCAGAGATTATCCAGTCTATTCAGAAGAGGTTTAATGTAGCCAGGTTTTTATTAAATAACTATGAGTGGGATCTGTTCATGCTGGGATTCGAGCAGACGGAAATAATCCATCATTTTATCATGTTCGAGAACCCCAAGAGCATGGAGAGAATATATGAGAAGTTTGACCAAATGTTAGCCCAGTTCTTAGAGGCTTTGCCTAAATCGACTAAGCTGCTGATGTATTCAGACCACGGAAATACCACATATTTTAAGAACTTCCATCTGCCTTCTTGGTTGAAAGCAAACGGATATCTGAAGTTTAAGGATGCTCAAAAGATAGCTTCCCTTAATAAAGAGAAGCTGGGCTATGAGTTGGCCAGTATCCGCAAAAGACAGAAAAACGCCTTTGCCGCCGGGACTATGTCTTTTGTCTACCTATTGGCCAAATTTGCCAAAAGGCATTTTCGCTTTATCAAGAAGATTTTCCCATTTTTGAGCACTCCCGTAAACGCACGCCCCCAGGCCTTTGGATTTGAAAGAGGTATCTTCAAAGATATATTCTATGACTTTGAGCGTAGCCTTGCATATCCGGCCAAGAGCACAGCCGGTAACTATGGGGGTATTTATATAAACCTGCAAGGAAGGGATGTACAGGGAAAAGTCAATATGGGTGAAGAATATGAGACGCTGAGAAAAGAGATCGCCCAGGGCTTACTGGAATTTAGCGATCCCCAGACCGGTAAGAAGGTCATCAGGAAAGTGTGGAAAAAGGAAGAGCTTTATCGGGGGCCCTTTCTTGATGAGATCTATGATCTGGTATTCGAAGCCGACAAAGATTATTATGTAAGTTCAGCAGACGAAGACATAACCCAAGACTCGATAATAAGGGGATATTATCATTCGCAACATGAATTAGACGGTATTATTCTGGCGCATGGCGAGAATATACGCAAAGGCAGGGAGGTCAAGGGAGGCATCATAAATATAATGCCCACAATACTTCATCTACTCGGCCTTCCGGTACCTTCGGACATCGATGGAAAAGTAGAAGAAGAGATCTTCGTTGAAGAGTACCTGCAGGCCAATCCGGTCAAGACATATCAAGCGGATAATGCGGTCAGGGTAGGGCAAAAAGATGTAATCCAGCCTCAAGAGCTGGAACAGATAAAAAGGCAGCTAGAGCAGATGGGTTATATAGGCTAGGCAGGTAGACCATGAAAAGCACGATTCTTTCTGGGATAAAAAAAATAAAGAGAAAATGCGGTAGTTATCTGGATGCCCGTAATCTAGAAGTAGATGAGGCATCTCTAACACAAAGGCTTAAGGACCTGTTTGGTCCGCAGATATCTTTGAAGGATATAACCGGCAGGGGGCAGAACGCGACATACCTGGTCCAAGGACCTAAAGGAGAAAACCTCTCTATCGTCAAAGTCGTGAATAAACGCAGAGAAAAGCGTCTGAAGGCCATACAGGAAAGACACCGCCGCATGGTTTATCTGCAGCCCAAAGAGAGGTTTCAGCGCGAGATGGATATTTTAAGCAGCTTGAGCGCGCATAATTTGGGGCCCAAGCCGATTATGGCTACGGATAAATTTTTTCTCAGGGAGTATGTAAACGGCGAGCCGCTCAGTTCATATTTTAATGAACCCGACTCTGTACTCGCTGAATACCTTATCAATGCTTTAAAAACGCTTGGCAGGCTACATCAACAGGGTTATGTACACGGAGACCCTAATCCCGATAATATCATCGTCACCGCCAAGGGGATGCAGTTGCTCGACTTTGACAAATGCCTAAATGAGAATGTATTGAGTCTAAGACAGAGGCAGGCTTACGATTACCTGAGGTTTTTGACTACAAGCTGCAGTCTGCGTAAAGATAAAAAAGAGGTCTTTTATAGCTTAATACTCGATTATTTCAAACAACGGTTACTCGAAGGTATACTAGAAGAGTTCCCTTACTTATTGGGTCTTATGGAAGTCGATAAGGAGATCGGTGATTTTCTATGCAACGAGTTAAAATAGTAGCTCTCATAGGCGCAGACGGGGCGGGAAAGACTACGACCGCTTTTAGGCTAAAAGATTACCTTGAGGCCAAGAATAGGCAGTGCCGGGTGCTATATATGGGCAGGGGAAAAAATAGGGCTCTTCCGGGGGCGCGGGCGATAGCCAAAAAGGCGGGGTTGAACCTGCCTCGGCCGCAAGAACTGCATGATCTAAAAGGGGCCAAAAAGACGATACTCTGTTTTTTAAGGGACATAGCGTATATGTTCGACGCCTACGCAAGATATTTGGTATTTATCCTGCCTTCTTTAAGAAAGGGCGAAATGATCATCACCGACCGTTATGCCTACGATATACTCCTCAATGAAGACCACCATGCTTTGATTAAATTTCTGCTTTTGAGGTTATATCCGAAGCCGGATTATCTTTTCTATCTATATAACGACCCGGATATCCTTATCGCCAGGAAGGACGAAAGGACTTTCAGGGAATTGACAAGGCATATAAATGTCTTAAAGAGCCTTAAGGAAAAATTTGCCAGGCTCAACTACACGAACGTTTATGAGCTTAAGACCGATAAGGTCGATCAGACCCTAGAGGAGATCATAAGGCTCATAGAAAGAAATCAGAATGGGCTATAAAAAAGAAGCAGAATACGCAGGTATAGCGTTGAAGACGTTGCTTGGCGATAACCGTGATTTTGTAGGTCCGCTTTTAAAGCAGGGTCAGCAAGACCAAGCTCTATTCAAGAAGATCATAAAAGAGAATAATGTGACAGTAAGGGTGCTTTCCAGGTTAGGCAAAGACGTCCTTAATAATTGGAATCTGCACGATGTCCTCTATAAAGAGAGGATGAGGGTGAAGAAAAACCTGCAGTTCCTCAGTGAAATAAAAGCGATTTTAGACAAGGAAAAAATCGAATACCTGGTAATAAAAAGCTTGGACAATTATCCTGACATCGGCCGGGACTTAGACATATTTATTTTAAGCGATAGGGATAAGGCCGTGCAGGCCTTATTAGCCCGGTTTAAGGGTACGATAGCCAGGCCGGTAATATCAGAGGTCCTGGCAGACAAGACCAACATCGAGTTCAATGGCCTGCCCAAAGTCGAAATACACCATCAGAGGCTCGGGGTCCTAGGAGAGGACCTGTTATATCCCAAGATAATCTTACGCAATAAGAAGTTGGAAGACATCGACGCCCGCCCGTTCTTTGTCCCTTGCGATGAAGACAGGGTGATTTTGGCCGCGGAACATAGAATAAATAGACATTTCAATCTCAGGATCTGCGATGTTTACAATGCCTTGAGATTTACCAAGCAAGCAAACTTTGACTGGAATTATCTGTGGGATACAGCCAAGACTTTAGGTTTAAAGGACAGCGTGGCCTTTTATCTTGACTACGTAAAGAAAGTAGAGGAGTCAATCGTTAAGCATAAAGACCTTGCCGGTTTTAATAAGGCCATTGCTGTAAGGAAATCATTTTTGCGCTTTCCCGTATTAGGGGTAATCGCCAAGGCTCATTCTAAGAGGTTTTGCAGATTCGTCAAATCCTTGGACTTCCGGGCAGCTTTGCGGGTATTTTTGGTCATACCGCTTCTTTTGTTGGCATCGGCACAGAAATTTTTAGGCAGAAAATCAAGTTGGTAAAAGACGCATGGATAAAATAGTTGTAGATTCATTAAGAAATTTGGCTAAAGGCGCGGCTATCATAAGCTTAGGCACATTCGTCAGCCGGCTTCTCAATTACGCGTACAAAATAACTGTTGCCCGTCTCGGCGCAGAATACTTTGGCACACTTTCTTTATGCTTGACTTTGTTGGGCATCGTCTCTACTTTCGCTTTTTTGGGCTTAAGAGACGGCGTAAAAAGATATATCTCTTTCTATCAGGGCAAAAAAGAAGAAGAAAAGATCAGGTCGACTATTTTGTCTACCTTGGGCCTGGTGGCCATATCAAGTGTTTTACTGGGAAGCTTACTTTTTATATTGGCCGATAAGCTGGCTGTGATATTCTTCCATGATCAGTCATCATCGGTATACATAAGGTTTATGGCCGTGATTTTACCATTTTATACGCTGAATTGGATCTTCATAAAATGTTTCGCTGGCTTTAAAAAACTGAAATACAGAGTCTATGTCTATAATATCGCTGAAAATGCCTTCAAAATAGCCATTACAATCATCTTGATATTTCTCGGCTTTAAGCTCTGGAGTGCTGTTTTAGGCTATGGTTTTTCGATAATAATGTGTTTTCTGCTTTCAGCATACTTTTTAGAGTACAGGGTTTTTTCTGTATTCAGGACAAGGGATGGGGGCAGGTTTGTCTATAAAGAATTACTGGCTTTTTCCATTCCGCTTCTTTTTTCCGGCATCATGGTACTGCTTTTATCATGGACCGATACTCTTATGCTTGGTTACTTTACGGATGTACGCAAGGTAGGCATTTATGGCGCAGCTTTACTTGTAAGCTCTCTGGTGTTTATAGGCACCGATCTGCTGATCCCCATATACCTGCCTACTATTACCGAACTATATGCCCAAGAGCGCAATAAAGAGATCGCAAGCATCTTTAAGTCTGTGAATAAATGGATATTTGCCATCTGCATACCGATCGCTCTTTTGCTTTTTATTTTTCCAAACAGGATATTGAGCATCCTTTTCGCTCCCGAATACGGCATTGCCTATGCAGCAGTAATAATACTGGTTTGGGGCCGTTTGATCTCGGCGCTTTCTTTTACCAGCGGACATATGCTCAATATGATCAAGAAGACCAGGATCATATTCGTGGTCAGCGCGATAGCTACGTTTTGCAACGTGATTTTAAACTATATGCTGATCCCCCGTTTTGGGATAAACGGGGCTGCTGCGGGTACGTGCATTTCTCTATTTGTGCAGGCGGCATTATTAGTATGTTTTTGCAATAGATACCTAAGCCTGGTGTTTTTGAATAAAGACTTCCTAAAAGTTGCAGTTGCCGGGTTGGTTCCGGCCATCGTGATCTATTTTATACAGCGAAATTTCGCTGTTTCCACAGCCGCGTTTTTTGGCTTAGCGGGGACTTTCGGCGTTGCCTATTTAGCCATGCTTTACGTTATTAAGGCTCACGATGATAACGACATAGCTGTCTTGAAGGCGGCATTGAATAAGAAAAGAGCAGGATAATGTGCGGGATTTGCGGATTTGCTGGCCTGGATGACCTAGAGCTTTTAAAAAGAATGACCACTACGTTATCCCATCGCGGTCCCGATGAGGGAGGGATTTTCCTGAACAACCGCAGATGGCGTTGGGCAGACGGGTATTGGCAGGTCATCGATGGAAGCGGCGCAAAAAATGCTTTTAATGCCGGCCTGGGGCACAGAAGGCTTAGCATCATCGATCTGGAAAAAGGCTGGCAGCCGATTTCTAACGAAGATGGGTCTATCTGGTTAGTATCAAATGGAGAAATATATAACTACCGTCAGTTGCGAGAAGAATTGATAGGCAAAGGACATGGATTCTATACTAATTCTGACGCGGAAGTGATCGTGCACCTTTATGAGGAATACGGAGAAGAATTTCCGCTTAAGTTAAACGGCATGTTTGCGTTGGCTATTTGGGATTCCAGGACAAATAGGCTTTTACTGGTCAGAGACCGAATCGGTATCCGCCAGCTCTACTATCTATTTGACGGAGGAAAGCTGATTTTTGCTTCGGAGATGAAATCGATCCTGCATTTTCCGAGCTTTAAGAAGGAAATCAACTGCCAGGCGCTAGATGCATTTTTGACTTTCCGCTATGTGCCGGGTCCGGAGACTATCTTTGGGCAGATTAGGAAGTTGCCGCCTGCTTCCATGCTGGTCTTTAAAGATGGAGAAATCAAGATCTCTAGGTATTGGCAAATAGGCTATAACCAGATGCAAAGTTCCGGCAGCCAGAGAATAATTGAAGAATTCTACGCCCTTTTAGAAGATTCGGTAAAGTTGAGGCTGGTAAGCGATGTCCCTGTAGGTATCTATTTAAGCGGTGGCCTTGATTCAAGCGCCATTTTAGGCTTGATGTCGAATTTTGTAAATGAGCGGATTAAAAGCTTGGCTATAGGCTTTGATGCGAGCACTGATGAACTAAGCAAATCACAGAGAATAGGTAGTCTCTATGGTACAGACCATTCAGTTACCAGGATGAAGGCCGAAGACCTTAATCTCCTGCCCAAGGTGCTTTGGCATCTTGATGAGCCTTATGGCGATTTGATCGCTGTGCCTATGTATATATTATCGAAGATGGCTCAAGGAAAAGTCAAAGTCGTGCTTACGGGAGAAGGGGCAGATGAGCTTTTGGGGGGATATGTATACCAGAAGACAATGTATTGGGGCTATTTATTCAGTAGATTAGTTCCCGGCATCATCAGAAAGGCCGTGTTCTTAAATCTGCTTAAAATTACGCCCCCGGCAGCCCTGAACGCCTTTTTCCACTATCCGGCTAGATTAGGCCAAAGCGGAAAGAGGAGGCTGGAACAATATCTTTCTAAAATCGACTGCCCGCAGGAGAGCTATCTATCGCTCACAGGACTTTTTACTAATGAAGAAAAAAGGGAGTTATATGCTGCCGAATTTAAACAGGGCTTGAGTAAAGAGAGTTATCCTGAGGACATGATCAGGGAATATTTTTCTCAAAGACACAGCAATGGTTATTTTGACCAATTATTGGCTCTAGAGTTTAGAAATTGGCTCCCAGATAACATCCTATTTACGCAGGACAAGATGGCTATGGCACACGGTATAGAGACCAGGGTCCCTTTTTTGGACCATCGCCTTGTGGAGTTGGCATTTACCTTGCCTTCCAACTTGAAACTTAATAAGCTTTTTAATGATAAATATATTTTGAGGAAAGCCACCGCCAGGTTTATAAACAGGAAAATCGCGAAAAGCAAGAAGCAAGCTTTCCGGGTGCCGATTGAAGACAAGTTCGAATCGAGCTTTGAGGACCTGATTCATGAATATTTAAGTGAGAAAAGGATAAAAAACAGGGGCTATTTTGATCCTCATTATATCGGAAAGATAATTAGCAGCAGAAAGAATGATTTTCTTGCCAATATGAAAGTGGCTTCCCTGTTGATGTTTGAGATTTGGCTTGAGGTGTTTGTAGATAATAAAGGTATCGTTAATTAATCATGAATAATATTTTATTGGTTTACCCTAAGACCGGCCTGGATATAAAGAACGTCTTTACGAAGCCGCCTTTATCTTTCTTGGCCCTTGCTCCTTATCTATTGGAAAAAGGATTTTCCGTAAAGATTATAGACCAGCGGGTAGACTCGGATTGGAAAGGCCAGCTTTATGAGAACTTGCGCAATAGGCCGCTCTGCGTGGGGATTTCATCAATGTCCGGACCGCAAATAGCTTATGGCCTTGTGATTTCACGCATGGTCAAGGATTTCTGCGCACGTATTCCGGTAGTATGGGGAGGGGCGCACCCAACTATACTGCCCGAGCAGACATTGCAAAGCCCCTATATAGATATAGTAGTGGCAGGAGAGGGAGAAGAGACTTTTTCAGAAACAGCGCAGGCGCTCTCTAGAGGTAAAGAATTGGATAAAGTAAAGGGGATATATTTTAAAAAGGACGGCAAGCCAATTTTTAGCGGATATAGAGAGCTGCTGGACATTAATACGTTACCCCCTATGCCCTATCACCTTGTAGATATAGATAATTATGTGCTTACTTCGGTTTTGGGCAAGAGGAATTTAATGATAGTGCCCGATAGAGGCTGCCCCATGCGTTGCGGCTTCTGTTCGGTACCCCATTTTTATCGCTACAAAGTGAGGTTAGCCAGGCCGGAGAAGATCATCGAGGATATCAAGTCAGTTATGAAATTCGGTGTCGATACGGTCGATATCGGCAGCGAAAACTTTTTTCCCAATAAACAAAGGGTAAAAGACTTTTGTCGACTGGTCAAAAAAGAGAAATTGAATATACAACTGAGGGCAGAGTGCAGGGCCGACTATATTTTGGAATATGACGATGCTTTGCTAAAGCTGATGCGTGAAGCGGGATTTATCGCCTTGCAGATCGGAGCCGAATCAGGAAGCAATCGGATCTTAGAGCTGATGAACAAAGGCATTACCGTGGAGCAGACTAAAGAAGCGGACCGCAAGCTAAAACGGGCTGGCATCGCCGGTCTCTACAGCTTTATGATCGGGTTTCCTGGAGAGACGCTTGAAGATGTACAGCGGACAGTAGATCTGGCGATACAGCTTGCCGATAACAATGCCATGGCCCGCACATATAATCTACAGATATATAAACCGTTTCCCGCCACAGCGCTTTATGAAAGGTGTCTGGAATATGGATTCCAGGAACCAGAATCTCTTGAAGGGTGGTCGCATATATTGGATGTAAAGCAGGCATGGTTGTCGGCAAGAGAAAGAAGACTGCTAAAGATGCTTGATTTGTTCTCATACTTTTTTGACGAAAAGGGAATAGGCGAGTTCTTGAACAATAGATTTATTTCTACATTCTTGTTGCCTTATTCAAAATTTGTAAAATTTCGTTGTAAGAACGCTTACTATAATCTATTATTGGAATACCCGTTGGTAAATCTTCTGAAAAGGTATACCTAAATAAGGACGGTAGGAAATGTTGGAGAATAAAAGAATCGCTGTCGTAATCCCGGCTTATAATGAAGCAAACCTGGTAAGCAAGGTTATTGAAACTATGCCCAACTTTGTAGATAAAATAATCGTAGTGGATGACAGAAGCACTGATAATACCGTTGAAGTCATAAAAAAATACCAGCCAAAATTAAAAGACAAGCTTGTATTAGTAGAGCACGGAAAAAACCAGGGAGTAGGGGCGGCCATAATCAGTGGCTATAAAAGGGGCCTCGAGCTAGGAGTAGATGTATGCGCGGTAATGGCCGGTGACGGGCAGATGGACCCAGCCGATTTAGAGAAAATACTTACACCTGTGGTGAAAGAAAGATGCGATTATGCCAAGGGCAACAGGCTTTTTACCGGGCAGGCGTGGAAGATAATACCAAAGCACAGATACCTGGGCAACGCTTTCCTCTCGCTTTTGACAAAGATCGCTTCCGGCTATTGGCATGTAGCCGATTCACAGTCCGGTTATACCGCGATAAGTACCGAGGCGCTAAAAAAATTGGATTTAGATAATATTTACAAAAAGTACGGGTTTCCCAATGACATCTTGGTCAAGCTAAACGTTTGCAATTGCAGGGTCGTGGACATACCTGCCAGGCCTGTTTACAACGTGGGAGAACGCTCAAAGATAAGGCTTTGGAAGGTCGTGCCTACATTATCATTAATGCTTTTAAAGGACTTTTTCTGGAGGCTTTGCCAAAAATACATAATCCGCGATTTTCATCCGCTTATATTTTTCTACTTGCTGGGGATCTTGCTGTTACCCTTGGGCCTGGGTTTAGGCCTGGTGATCCTTTATACCAACACACCTTTAAACAGCGGCGTGAGCCTTCCTGTCGGCTGGATAGTCCTTTGTGCCCTTCTTTTGATCAGCGGGATGCAGTCGCTGTTTTTTGGCATGTGGTTTGATATGGATTACAACCGTAACTTATTTAAAGCAAATGAAAAAAACTGATTTAGTAACAAACGAATACCTTATAGAAGTACTTTCGGGTTGGCTAGGTGTTTCTGCTAGTGATGTGGAGAGAGGAATAAGTCGCCTCGAGCTAAAAGAGGCAGCGGAATACCTTTTGGCGCCGGAAAGCACTTTCTTTATGCGTAGCCTGCGTAAGATAGTCCAGGCCTTGCTTGGTAGCTCATCCCAAAGGATGCGCATAAGCATAACTGATGTCTTAAAGCTATTTCGCAATGCACTAAAGAAAGGACCCAGGACTACAGAAGAGGCATATTTTAACAGAATAGTTTCCCGGGCAAGGGATGTTTTCAGCGAGCGCGGCATTAAGACAGATATGCCCGGGGGCGTCATTTGCCTGAGCCATGACATAGACTGGAAGGACTGTTATGACTTTGCTGAGGAGCTCACCGAATTGGAACTTTCGTACAATGTAAGATCGACTCTAAATTTCCTCACAAATTGGAATTATCGCCTGGATAAAGGATTTCTCGGCAGTCTTCTAGAGAGAGGTTTTGAGATAGGTCTGCATGGAACCGACCACGATATTGCTTTGGCCTATCGTAGCCGCAAAAAGATCAGGGAAAAACTAAAACAGGGCAGGGATGAGTTGCCAGCGCCGATTAAGGGCTTCCGTTCCCCCGCTTTATCAAGCAGCCAAACGCTATTTGAGGTATTGGATGAATTGGGCTTTGAGTATGACAGTAGTTTATACGCCGTCAACCCTTATGGCCGGGGCACAGAGAGTTATTTTCCCTACAGATATCCGGGACTTAGGCTTTGGGAGATACCCCTTGCTGTTCAGGATAGCTGGCTATTCCGGGATATGAATCTATCGGAAGAAGAGGCATTTAGTAAAGTACGCCGGATAATGCACGAAATAGTTGCTCTTAAGGGTACATTTGTGTTTTGCGGACATCCGGGAATCCTGCGTAGCAAGCCCAGGTTTTTTAAGATGTTTTTAGAAGAATGCAATAGATTGGCTCATGCAAGCAATGATATCAAGATTTTAAAAATGGAACATTGTTTTGATAATTTTGCCAAAAGAAATCCGAATCCGGTGCAAAAATGCGCATAGCCGTCCTTTATACGGATGATGTATTCAGCAATTCCATGCTTAGACCCCTTTTACTTGAAGGGGGGCTAGAGAAGCAGATAGTCTGTATATGCAAAGATACATCTTTCAACAGCAAGATGCTGCATGCTTTGTTTTCGCCTAAAAACGAATATTCTCTGAACTTTATTGCCGCGAATGTATTTATCAATGCCATAGGCTCTTTGCATAAAAGCTTTATCAAAGGCAAGAGCTTTTTATCTCTGGCCAGAAAAAAAGGCATTCCTATTAAGGATTGTGCCGATTTTAACAGCCCCAGTACGATAGATTTTTTAAAAGAAAAAAAACCACAACTGATCATTAATAAGGCCAGCCAGATATTAAGGAAAGAGATCTTGGAAATCCCTGATTTGGGTTGCTATAACATTCACGCTTCCCTTTTGCCGGAATATAAGGGCTGGGTGGCCAGCTTTTGGGTCTTGCAAAGAGGGGAGAAAGAGACGGGAGTGACCATACATAGGATAAACGAGGAAATAGATGCCGGCAGTATAATTAGACAAAAGAAGATCCCCATTGGACCCGGTGATACTTATTATAGCCTACAAAAAAAATGTGTTCGGGAAGCCGCCAAATTGTTGGCCGACCTGGTTAAAGATGAAGATTTTTCGCCCTTGACCGATGTTTCTCAAGGACAAGGGAGCTATTTTGGCTTTCCTAAAAAAGAAGATATGCAAAGATTCCGCGACAGCGGAAACCGCTTGATCAACAGCAAAGAGATAATAACCCATATTCTAAATGGGTTTTAACTTGATTAGCAGGTGAAGGGTTATGCAAGAGACAAGTCCGAAGAGTAGACGATCGATTTGGCTTGACTGCGGCCTGGAGGTCGTTGAAAGAATATTGGGCTTAGGAGACCGCAGAGACAAGTCTCCTACGCGTGGTTGTTATGACCGTTTATATTGGAAATACAAGCTTATTGATTATCCTTCTGCATGGTTTCAGGCAGCCACAGAATATTTGGCTATCCTCTACAATATAAAGGGAAGCTTGTTTCAGGACAACCCCCAAATCCTAAAATGGTCCCAGGATGCATTCGGCTTTACTTTAAAAATATGTAATAGAGACGGCAGTCTCGCCGAAGCATATCCATATGAAAGAAGCTTTTGCGCCACTGCCTTTATAGGCATGCATTTGTTTTCAGCGGCCAATAAGGTTAAGATCGATAATCCAGATGGTTTAAGAAAGATGGCCTGTTTCTTAAAAGGGCGTTTTGGCAATCACCTCAGCAACCAATTAGCGGCAGGGGCTTTGACCCAGCTTTATGCCGCAGAGGTGCTTAAAGAAGAAGAATTCTCAAAGGACGCAACCAGTAAACTGAAAGCGCTTTATGACAACCAGACAAATGAAGGATATTTTGAAGAATATGGGGGTTTGGATATCGGCTATCTCTCCGTCACCCTTTCGCTGTTGGCCAGGATAGATAAGAGTTTTCCCGGTATAGTCGACAAAGAGCGTATCCAGAGGGCCTTATCGGTGATAGATAGATCTGTTGAAGATGACGGGACATATGAATACCAAAAGATGTCCCGCAGGACACAGTTTCTTTATCCCTTTGGGTTGGCCTATTTTAAAAGCCCGGTTTTAGGACGGCTCAAGAATGGTCTGCAAAAAGGGATAGCCATTAGACCGAGCTGGCTCGATGACCGCTATGTATCTCAGCTGGCCATAGACCATCTTTTGGCCGCGGGCCAGGAGGCTTAAATGATGAATATGACCCCAGTTAGATTGTTGTTGTTCAGGATCTATAATATTACTCTTGGCCGCTTTGCGTTTTTTGATAAATTACTAAATAAGGCCTTGGTAGGCATTTTTATAAGGCAAAAAAAGGACGATGAGTTTTACTGCCAGTCTTCTTCTTACTTTTTATACAGTGAGATAGAAAACAGGCCGAAAGGTTAGAGATATATTAGCCATGACCAAAATCTTAGTGCTGAATCCTCCAAATATATCATCGCAGAATGTGGTCCGAGACGGAATCTACGGATGCTGGTGTAAGGGCAAAAGGATCGGCGGGGCACAGACCCCTCCTTACCCCCTGTTAGAGATCGCCACGGTACTTAAGCAGCTGCCTGTGCCCGTAGAGGTCATTGACGCTCCGGCAGAAGGCATATCCATTGCAGGGCTTAAAAAAATAATAATCCAACACCAGATAGTGATCATACTTACTTCAGTGATGACCTTTTCTGAAGATGTGCAGGCGCTAAAAGAGCTTAAAGAGGCGAATAAAGACTTAAAGTCTATTGTCTGTGGTTCGCTGCCCACTTTTATGCCCGAGTTCTGTTTAAAAAATGAAGCAGTGGACATAATCGTGCTTAGAGAGCCGGAGTTTATTATCCGCGATCTAGTAGTGGCCATGAGCAAAGGGGAAAATTGGCAGGCCCTCAAGGGTATAGGCTATTGCAAGAATACAGGCCTGTGCGTTAATGACTACTATCCTTTGATCAAGGATTTGGATGAGTTGCCCTTTGTAGATTGGAGCCTGCTGTCTAAGAAAGCAAGGTATTTCAATCCCCTAATCAAGCGCCATCCTTATGTGACAGACCTGACTACCAGGGGTTGCCCCGAAAAATGCACTTTCTGCATGGCCCCCGGGTTTTACGGCAATAAAGTCAGGGCCAGGAGCGCCGAGAACGTCATCGCCGGCTTTAGAGAGCATGTCCAAAAGGGCATCAAGGAAGTCTATTTACGCGATGAGATGTTTACTACATTCAAAGCCAGAAACAAAGAGATCTATGAAAGGCTGATAAAGGAGAATATCGATCTTACGTGGCTCTGCAGCTCCCGAGTCGATTCCTTGGACCGAGAGACGATGCGATTGATGAAGAAATCCGGTTGTCATACTATTAAGTTCGGGGTAGAATCCGGTGTCCAGCAACTATTAGATAATGTAAAGAAGAGGATCAGTATCAAGCAGACAGAAGATGCATTTAGATGGGCGCGCGAGGCGGGCTTAAATACTCATGCCCATGTGATGCTTGGTCTGCCCGGAGAGACAAAAGAAACTATTAAAGAGACTCTCAGGTTTATCAAGAGGATAAGGCCGACTACCGCTACATTCGGTATAGTCACTCCTTATCCGGGGACCGCACTTTTTGAGCAAGTAGCCAGAAGCTATCCTGAGATCAAAGAGGGTTTTTCTCTGGACCTAAAGACCTTGCATACTTCCAGCTTTTTTACGCATACATTTTGCGACCTGACATCCGAGGAACTGGCTTATTACGAGAAAAAGGTGCACCGCGATTTTTATTTAAGGCCTTCTTATATCTACAGCCGGCTCACCCGGATAAAATCTTTAAAAGAACTCATAGGTGCTTTTAAAGCCGGTACAAAGGTCATTGATTTTTCTATCAGAGGGGACGAATAATGGACTTTAATATACGCAAATGGGAGGCCATCGTTTTAATATTGATCATCGTCATTGGGGCGGGATTCAGGTTTTATCGCCTGGATGAAAAGGGATATATATTTCCCGATGAGCGGTATTATAATTATTCAGCCCGTAATTTATTAGAGGCAGTCAAGGGCTTGAATGCTAAAATGAATATACCTTCTGCGCAAAGAAGGGAGAAGGTCGAAGAGATAGTGGGAATAGTCGCACTGATCAACCAGTTTTACGCCAAGCCTACCCACAGCATTTTATCTGCCGCAGGACTGTTCTTATTCGCCGGCAGATCATATGGCGACCTTTACCTCTTTGCCCTTTTAGGTGCTATTACCATTGTTTTGCTTTATTTTCTCGCTCGCTCCATATCGGGAATACCCGCGGCTTTATTGGCCAGTGCCTACATGGCTTTCTCGCCCCTGCATATCAGCTATTCGCGCTCGGCTTTGGCCCAAACAGCAGAGGTCTTCTTTTTAGTTTTAGCTTTAGTGTTTTATGTCAGGAGTCTGGATTTCACAGATAAAAGGCCGCTATATCTTTGTCTAAGCGGCCTGCTTTTAGGCCTGGCCTTTACCTCTCACTATGCGGTAGGAGTATTTTTCGTTGTCTTGGTGATGTATGAGCTCGGCCTTTTGCTGAAAAAGATTTCTTCTCCAAGACAAATGGGTATTTTGATAGTAGCTATGCTTCTGCCTCTGTTTTTCTTTGAGCTTTTATATGTTGTCGGCAAGATCTATACAGGGGATAAAGTCCTTGGCTATAGCAATAGCTACTTTTTAGCAAGCATACTGCAATTTCTTGCTGCTACCGCACACGGGGGCTTTCATCTTTCCGATCCCAGTAATGGGTGGATCTTCCCCATTAGATTTTGGGCCATCAGCGAGGGCTATTTTAGTCTGGCCTTTATTTTGGCAGGCGCATTATATCTGATTTTAAATGCCAAAAAGGAAAAGGCCAAGACGCATACTCTATTACTAATAAGCCTGTTTTTACCTTATATATTTTGGGCCTTGGTCTCATCACACGGACTGGTAGCCAGGGCCTATTCTCCTTTGATACCCGTAGTAGCGATTATCGTCGCCGTAGGCTTGGTTAATCTAGTGGACCTATTTAGGGCCATGGGATTAAAAAGGCGCCTTTCGGTTGTTTTGTCTTTAGCCTTAGCAATTCTGCTTTTTGGCAACTTGTTGTTTAATTCTAAAAAGTGCATTGCCATTAATTCCCCCTATGTGGCTATTGAGGAATATTTAAAGAAAAATGACGTACAGGCAGTAGGTACGATCGGAGAATGGTTTTTCTTTAGGGGCATCGAGAATATCAGGGCTAAGACTTGGCCCGAGGTTTTAGAACTGCATGAAAAGGGAAAGTTCAGGTACTTTATCAATGACCATATGTCAATGAGGCCCGAGGCACTGGAAGGATTTTTGAGTGTAAATAAAGGGGTTGTGCTTTCTGAGCCGAATGCGTTTAATTATATACCTTATCAATATGAGGGGATACCCAGACAGATACGGCTGATCTGGAACGAGCATCTGCCGCTACAGACACAATTGATAGATTTAAGAAAGTATAAGAAAGAAACAAGATAAATCAAGGAGAAAAGCATGTTTAGAATCGCGGTTATCGGCTGTGGTTATTGGGGGCCAAAACTGGTGCGCAATTTCGGCGAGCAAGATGATGTAAAGGTGGAATATGTGAGCGATTTGCACAAAGAAAGGCTCAATTTTATCAAGAAGAGACACCCCGTGGTAAAGACCACAAGAAATTATAAAGATATACTTAGGGACAACAAAGTAGATGCGCTGGCAATTGCTACCCCTGTTTCTACGCACTTTCAGTTAGCCCAGGAAGCGCTGAAACACAAGAAACATGTATTGTTAGAGAAACCCATGACCTGTACTCAAGACCAAGCCCAAAGGCTTATTGACTTGGCCAAAAAACATAAACGGGTGCTGATGGTGGGACACACCTTTCTATATACCGGGGCCGTAAGGAAAATCAAAGAGATCATGGACAGCGGACAGCTGGGCAAGCTTTATTATTTTGATTCGGTAAGAATAAATCTGGGTATGTTTCAACATGATACAAATGTGATTTGGGACTTGGCCGCCCATGATTTTTCTATAATGGACTACCTCTTGGGTGTTAAACCGGTCAATATTTCGGCAAGCGGCGCTTGCCATGCGCGCAATGAGATAGAAAATATAGCTTATGTGACCGTAAATTTCACAAATAATGTCATTGCCCACTTTTATGTCAATTGGCTGGCCCCGGTCAAGATCAGGCAGATATTGATCGGCGGCAGCGATAAGATGATATTATTTGATGATATGTTGCCTAGCGAGAAGGTCAAAGTTTACGATAAAGGGGTGTGGTTTAAAGAAGGCAGCAAAAAAGATGACTATAAGATCCAGGTCCAATACAGAAAAGGCGATATGTATGTGCCCCAGATCGATATCACCGAAGGCCTCTACGTCGAATGTAAGCATTTTATCGATTGCATCAAGAACGACAAGAAGCCTTTGTCTGATGCCGCCCAGGGTCTGCGGGTGGTGCGTTTGTTAGAGGCTGCAGAGAAGTCCATTAAAAATAACGCAAAATATGTAAAGCTTTAGAGAGAGACAAATGGATATCAAAAATAAGAAGATTATTGTCACAGGTGGTGCCGGTTTTATCGGAAGCCACCTGGTAGGTGCTTTATTGGATGATGGTGCAGAGGTGATGGTGCTCGATAATTTCTCCTCGGGAAAGATGTCCAATCTTTCTCAATACAGCTCTAACAGGAAGCTGAGAGTGGTCAAGGCCGATATTTTAGACAGAAAAAGGCTTTTTAAGCTTTTTAGAGGCGTACATTCGGTATATCACTTAGCGACTCAGTGCTTGCGGATCTCCATAAACAATCCTCAACTGGTCCATGAGGTAAACTCGACAGGCACGCTTAATGTCTGCCAGGCGGCCCAGGAACATAAGCTCAAGCGTCTGATATATGTCTCTTCTTCCGAAGCATATGGTTCGGCCCAATACGCCCCTATGGACGAAAAACATCCTTGCCAGCCGACTACTATCTATGGCTCCAGTAAGTTGACGGGAGAACTATACGCCCGCTCTTTCTTAAACACCTATGGTTTGCCTGTGGTTATCGTGCGCCCATTCAATACCTATGGCCCGCGTTCGCATTTTGAAGGAGCACACGGGGAAGTGATTCCCAAGTTTGTGCTGCGTGCGTTAAATAACAAGGCCCCCGTGATATTCGGCGACGGCAGGCAGACTAGGGATTTTACCTATGTCTCAGATGTAGTGGAAGGTATAATCTTGGCTTCCCGTGCGGATTGGTTGGTCGCAGGCACGGTAAACATCGCCTACGGCAAAGAGGTCAGTATCGCTAAGATCGCCCGATTGGTCTTGGACGCTACCGGTATGTATAAACTAAAGCCCAAAAAGGGGAAAGCAAGGCCGGCTGATGTGCGCCGCCATTACGCAGACATCTCTTTAGCTAAGAGACGATTAAAATACAGACCACGCGTAGGGATCGAAAAAGGAATAAAAAAATATGTAGATTGGGTCAAGGCAAATAACATTGACCTGGCTGCTTGTCTTAAACAAGAGGAACTTTATAACTGGTAGGGGAGATGATGAAGACTAGAAAGAAAGAGATTGTTTTAGCTAAACCTTGGACAGATGAGGAAGAGTTTAAGGTGCTGGAGGAAGTAGTCTGTTCGGGGTGGCTTAGCCAGGGGAAGAAAGTATCCCAATTTGAGCAGTCACTATGTTCTTATTTAGGGGCGAAGCACGCGGTGGCCACTACTTCCGGTACTACGGCTCTGCACCTAAGCTTGGTCATCGCCGGAATAAAAGATAAAGATGAGGTAATATGCCCTTCGTTTTCCTTTATCGCTTCGGCTAACGTAATCGAATATGTGGGCGCGCGGCCGGTATTTGTAGATATAGACGATCAGACCTTTAATCTGGACGCTGAGAAGATCGAAAGCAAGATAACCTCCAGGACCAAAGGTATAGTCGCGGTACATCAGATAGGTTTAGCCTGTGATATGGACAAGATAAACAGGATTGCCCGAAAATATAACTTAGCGGTCATCGAAGATGCCGCCTGTGCCTTAGGAGCGACTTATAAAGGATATAAAATAGGCCAAAGGAGCAGATATTGCTGCTTCAGCTTCCACCCCCGCAAGATTATCACCACAGGCGAAGGCGGGATGATAGCCACAGATAGCAAAGCGGTCAGAGAAAAGGCAACGTCTCTACGTTCGCATGGGGCTTCTATATCTGCCGTGGAAAAGCACCGCTCCAAAGGTGTCTTGCTGGAGAGCTTTTCAGAACTGGGGTTCAACTACCGGATGACCGATCTGCAGGCCGCAGTGGGGCTGGTACAGATGAAAAAATTAAAGCAGGCCATTAAATCCAGGCAGAAACTGGCAAAAGAATATAACAGGCTGCTCTCGGACATAGACGAGGTGATTATACCTTTTGTTCCTAAAAACAGAGAACACACTTTCCAGTCTTATTTGCTCAGGCTCAAAGCGAAGGCTGGTATAAACGCAGATGCCTTAGTAAGGTTTATGGCGGAAAACAATATTTCCTGCCGCAGGAGCATTCAACCCATCCACCTGGAGCCCTATTACCTTAATAAGTATGGGCGGGTTAAGCTGCCGGTTACTGAGAAGATGGCGGCAAGCGGAATATTTCTGCCGATTTTTCCTACTTTGAGCCTGAAAGAACAAGAATATATAGTCGATACTTTAAAGAAGGGTATTTCTAGTGTACGCAAAAAAAGTAGATAACATAACTTTAGTCTATCCGCCTTACGCACAAAGGGTGGTCTCGCCGCCTACTATCAGCCCTCCTATGGGCCTGTGTTCACTGGCCGCCTCTTTGCTCAAAGGAGGTTTCAAGGTAAAGATCATCGACGCTAATGTGGAGCATTTGGACAACAAAGAGGTAGTGCGGCGGATCAAGGAAGATAGGCCACAGGCCATAGGCATAAGCTGCATTTTTACCGCTACTTATAATTCGACCAAGGACCTGGCGGCCCAACTAAAAAAAGAAACAGATATACCTATAATCGTAGGCGGCAATCAGGCCACGGCAATGAGTCGGCATCTGATCGAAGATGAAAATATAGATTTTGTGATCAAAGGGGAAGGGGAAATATCTTTAGTAAATCTATTAAACAACCTAAACGCAAGCATAGAAGAACTGAAGAAGATCAGGGCTTTGGTCTTTCGCCAGGGGAAAGAAATAATATCCAGCCCAGAGCAAGAATATGTCAGGCAGCTTGATGAGATCCCTCTGCCGCCGTATCAGCTTTTTCCCATGCAGCGCTATTCAGAATATAATATCAGCTGTAGCCGCGGTTGTCCTTTCGACTGCACTTTTTGCGCCTCCAAAGTCGTATTCGGCCGGGGGATAAGGTTGCGCAGCGTAGATAACGTGATCGCCGAATTAGAGCTTCTGGTCTCCCGTTATGGAATCAAGCCCCTGGTGTTTTATGACGATTTTTTCACTGCCAACAGGGCATATGTCAACGAGCTTATGGATAAGATGATCGCCAAAAAATGGGATTTGAAATGGCGCTGCGCTACCAGGGTGAACCTTACTTCGACAAATGTCATCTCCAAGATGAAAGAAGCAGGTTGTCAGCTTATTAAATATGGAGTGGAAAGCGGAAGCCCTGATATCTTGAATACTATCAAGAAGGGGATTGCCCGCCCGGAGATCAAAAGGGCCTTGGAAGTCACAAAGGCGGCAAGAATGCCGTATTCTACGTTTTTTATGATCGGTAACCGCGGGGAAAACTTGGAAACGGTCAAAGAAAGCTTTCGCTTGATCAAAGAGCTCGATATCGAACAGGCCAGCTTTGCCATCACTGTCCCCTTGCCGGGTACCGAATTGGCGCAGAGCCTGATCAAGGACGGAATACTGGATTACAGAACCATTGATTGGGACCTGTTGCTACCTTTGCACCTCATCGACCGCGAATATGAGAAATATTCCGCGGACTTAGCCCAAAAATGGTGCCAGCTTACCCCCGCTAAGATATTGGAACTGGGCAAGATAGGGGCGTTGATCTGCAAAATGAATATTTTTTTAAAGACATTAGAAAAAAAAGTCAAAAGACAAGATGCGTTGGCACAATTCTTCGCACTTGCTAAGGAATTTTTTAAGAATCCCGTTTTATTTGTCAAGGCTGCGGGGATGTATACCAGTATTTGACAGTAACGAAGAGGCTATATGGCAAAAGTCTTATTTCTGCAATATTTCTATATGGAACAACTAGGCATTATGTCCTTGGCGGCAATCTTAAAAAGAGCTGGCAATGAATGCAGGGTGGCGATAGGCCAGAAGGATATCATCCGGCAGCTCCGCTCTTGGCAGCCGGATGTGGTGGGTTCGACCTGCTATTCAGGGCAAGAAGAGTGGTTAACGAAGATGTTTGATGAAGCTAAGAGTATCAATAGAGACATTACCACTATAACGGGAGGGCCAGGGCCGTCTTTAGAGCCGCAGATCCTGGATGCCCAGAGTGTAGATATTGTATGTCTAGGTGAGGGCGATAGACCCATGTCCGAGCTCGTTAATAGATTAAATCAGCGCCAAGACTTCTCGGACGTACCAAATCTATGGTTAAAGAGAAACGGAAAGGCCGTACACAACGATGTGGAAAATCTGATAGAAGATTTAGATTCTTTGCCTTTTCCTGATCGAGAAATATATCGGCCTTATCCCTTCATTTACAATAACCCGACAAAACATATTTTGACCAGCAGGGGCTGCTTGTTCAATTGTTCTTTCTGCTACAACAGTAAGTGGTCGCAGATCTACAAAAATAAAGGTAAATATTTAAGGTTGAGAAGCATTGATAATGTGATCGAGGAACTAAAAAGCATCAAGCGCAATCATGATTTTTCTAACTTCCTGTTTAGGGATAGCAACTTTCTGATTAAGAAAGATTGGGTCTTGGAGTTTCTCAAAAGATATAAAGATGAAATACACACCCCCTTTTATTGTAATGCCATCGCATCTTTATTGGACGAGGAATTGGTCAAGGCCCTCAAAGATAGCGGTTGTTTTTTACTTGGCTTTGGCGTGGAGAGCGGGATTGAGAGCTATCGCATGAATATTCTGAATAAAAAAGTGACGGATAAACAGATTCACCGGGCATCCGATCTATTGCGCCGCTATGGATTGCCTTTTTATACCACTAATATGTTGGGACTGCCGGGAGAAGACCTGCAGGCGGCCTTAAAAACGATTGAGCTAAACCGCAAGATCAGGCCTACTACTTCTTGGTATGCCCTCTATACCCCGTATCCCGGAGAGGCCCTGACCGAATACGCTAAACAAAACGGGTATCTAAAAGAAACTAGGCTTTCTTTAAAAAATTCAAGCAGCTATAACCGCAGCCTGCTGGTGCAAAAGGATATCAGGCAGATAGAGAATTTGCAGAAGTTTGTCTATCTTATCTCTGTCTTTCCGTCATTTTTACGTTTGGCCAAGGTCTTGATCAGACTGCCGTTTAACTTTTTATATAAAGTAATCCATGATATAAGCTATTTGGTATTCTTTGTAAGAAGATGCCGCAGGTGGACCTTTGGCCAATTGTTTAAGGAGTCTATCGTTGCCGCCAAATACTACAAAAATTAAAGAGTTTTTTGATACACAAGCCGAGGCTTATGATTCCGCCAGGCGTTTAGGACATATTAATTATCCCGGTGGCCAGTATTTCCGGAAACAGCTTTCCGAAATAGTGAACCCATTTATAAAAGGGGAAATGAAGGTATTGGAATTTGGCGCGGGCACAGGGGCATATACTTATATATTTTCCAATACGGATAGCAAGGTCGTCTCTTTGGATATTTCTCTAGAGATGCTTTTGGAATCAAAGAAAAAGAACCCGGATTCGCATTTTGTCGTAGCCGATGCACACAATCTCCCTTTTAAAAAAGGCAGCTTTGACCTGGTTGTAGGAGTAAATGCTTTTTCATATTTTTCAAATAAAGATAAGGCGTTAAGTGAGATCAAAGACGTGTTAGGAGAAGGGGGAAGGATTATAATCTGCGATATGAATGGATATAGTCCCCTTTGGAATCTTGTCAAAACAGGCCGGCAAAAAGAGGTCTTGGTTTATTTGCCCCAAAGTAATAGAAAATTTTTGCGTACCCTTTTTCAATCATATAGGATCAAGATCTTAAGCTTAAGAGAATTTTCCTGGATCCCCTATTGGGCAAACCGTTGGATGGTGTACATTTTTCGGCCAATTGAGGCTGCATTGACAAAGGTACCTTTATTGAAACGCCTGGCCTTGCGGATATTAATTATAGGAGAAAAAATTGCAAACTGATATAAGTCCAATTATAGATTTTTGGAAGATGCCTGCTTTAAATATATGGCAAAAGGATAACTTACAGATAAGCCATTCTGGAGATGTTATTAGGGATATCAGGCTGAAGCTGGTGGTTGACGATAAAAGGCTGCTCCCCGCATGGAAAGATGAAGCAGAAACGGATATCTTTTTTCCTGAGGTATGCACAGAACAGTTAAAAGGAGATGTGCTGGCCCATTTCAGGCTGAAAGACAAAAGCTGGCCGGCCGTAGTGCTTCGGGGAGAAAAGGTCTTCTTGAATTTCGATCCTTTTAAGACTGTAGACTATTTAATAAATGAGAAATATTTCGATATAAAGAAGCCGTTTTTAAGCTATCTTCCTTGTCACTATCATTTTGTACCTGGATATCTAAGATTCAGGATATTGAGATATATAGTTTCTCTAAATAAAAATAAGATAGAAAAAGATATTTTCCCTAATTGGTATATTGAAGGCACGGTGGAGTTCTTACGTGCCCTCCTGCTTAATTTACAGTATATAACAAAGGGTCAGGAGCTGGCGCATATGCCATTTTGGCCGGAAAATAAAAAATTTGCCTTATGTCTCACTCATGATGTAGACAGCATGGAGGGATTTAAAAATATAGAGACATTTGCACGGCTGGAATCCGAACAAGGGGTTGCCTCAGCCTTTAATATCGTTTTCCACAATAAGAAAAACGGCGGGCTCTTGGCCGACTTAGGCAGAGAGGGCTTTGAAATCGGTCTGCACGGAGACAATCACGACGCGAAATTGGCTTTTCTTAAAGAAGCTGTTATTGAAAAGAGGCTATCGCGCTGCCTTTCCTTTATAGATGAATTTTCGATTAAGGGTTTTCGTTCACCGTTTCTTCTAAAGACCCAGGGTTTATTTAATGTTCTGGATAAATTCTTCCAGTATGATAGCTCTGTGCCTGACACTGAATTTGTGCCCGGAATAATCAATCCTCGCGGATGCTGTTGTGTGTTTCCATACCGCATAGGACGGCTTTTGGAGATCCCAATAACCGTGCCCCAGGACGGAGTTTTGCTGGCTATGGGTTATTCAGAAGAAGAAATACTCTCGATTTGGCAGAAAAAGTTGTCCTGGTTGAAAAAAGTAGGCGGGTTGGCCGTTGTCAATACGCATCCGGAGCGATATTTCAGCGGTAATGAGGATATGCTGGGTATTTATAGGGAATTATTGAGATCAATTAAAGATGACCGGGATTGCTGGATAGCTTTGCCCCGGGACGTAGCTGCTCACTGGAAAAAGAGAGAAGACTGTGAAGACTATACTGCAGGCAAAATGTAACCTCTGCGATTCGGCTCAAGCCCAATTGGTCTATATTAAAGACGGAATAGGCATTGCCAAATGCAAAGAGTGTGGCTTATTTTTTAACTTGCAAATGAAAAGCCCCCAAGACCTGGATAAGATCTATTCCCGGGATTATTTCCTGGGAGGAGATCTGGGATATGGATATGACAATTATCTCGCGGAAAAAGAAAATTATTTGCGTTCTTTCCGTAAAAAGTTTCGCCTTGTAGAGAAGTATGCCCAAGGAGGGAAGCTGCTTTCCGTTGGGTGTGGTTTCGGACTTTGCCTGGATGTGGCGCGCGCAAAAAAATGGCAGACCTGGGGAGTAGAAATATCCAAATTTGCCTGTGACTGGATGAAAGAAAATTTGCAGCTCGATGTCCATAATTCCACCTTAAAAGAAGCCCGTTTCCCCGGCAATCACTTTGATGCCGTGCTGATGTGGGGCTATATCCAGGAGTCCTTGGACCCATTAGGGGAGATAAAAGAAGTATATAGGATCTTAAAACCGGGAGGAATGCTTTTTATCCAGACACAGAATATCGATAGCCTCTATGCCAGGTTGGCTAAAGACAAGTGGACCCAATTTAAGCCACAGACGACTTCTTATTATTTCTCTAAAAAGACGGCAAGGCTTATGTTAGAGAAGGCGCATTTTCAGATCCTTGAAGAGACATCAGCGGGGATGGGCCAGTTTTGCAGCCTCGGTTTTCTTTTAAGCAGGTTTGCCCATATTTTTCCCGCCTTTAAGAAAATGAGCGCTACATTAGGGGGAAACAGGCTTTTTAGAAGGTCTTCTGTTTACATCAACCTATTTGACCTTCTACACTTCTGTGCGAAAAAGGAAGAGAAAAATGGATAAAAACTTAAGTATCATTATACCGGCATATAATGAAGAGGGAGCGATTAAAGAGACAGTAGAGCGGCTTCTCGAGGATATATCTTCGGTAACTGCTGATTTTGAGATAATCGTTGTTAACGATGGTAGCAGGGATAATACAGGCCTTATTATTGAGAAGATCAGTAAAATCAATCCCCGGGTGAAAGTGATCCAACGTTGGCGTAACCACGGATTTGGGGCGGCCATAATGCTGGGGTTCGCCAATGCCGGCGGAGAGCTATTATTGATTAATCCTGTAGATAATATCGTCCTGGTCAACGAGATCAAAAATATGCTCGATCTTATCCAAAAAAACGATATTGTAGCCTGCGTGCGCCAAAAAAGAAGCGACTACGGGTTGTTGAGGGAATTTTGTTCATCGACTCTAAAATTGATGGTGCGTATACTTTTTGGACTGAAGATGAAGGATATCGGTTGGGTGGCAATGTACCGCAAGAAAAAACTTGCTGCCTTAGGCATAAAGACAGAGTTTGAGTTTACCTTAGCAGAGATCCTGATTAGGGCAAAAGGTAAAAATTATAAGATCGCTGAATTGCCGGTACACTACAGCGCGCGCAAAACAGGCAGGCACAGCGGCAAGAGCCTCAGGGCTATTATCTCTATATTAAGGGACTTATTTAAACTCAGATTAGACTTATGGTTCGGTGATTAAGAAGATGCGAAGTGAAAGGCTGGAAAGGTTTTTGACCGTCTTTAACAATAACTCAAGGCCGATCTTTGTCGTTGTATTGACAGGGTTGATCTTACTTAGAGTGATCGAGGTGCTTTTTTATAATAAGATCGCGGGGGCCGATGCAGTCTTCATCAGCTATGCCCA
This sequence comes from Candidatus Omnitrophota bacterium, assembly GCA_016939375.1. GTDB lineage: Bacteria > Omnitrophota > Gorgyraeia > JAFGHF01 > JAFGHF01 > JAFGHF01. The sequence goes on from JAFGHF010000024.1 coordinate 101,808, forward strand.
AAATATACTCAAAGGGAGACTGGCAATAGATACCCACGGTGATTTCCTGAACTTTGACAGATATTACTTTTGCTATCCGTTTTTACACCCCGGCTTGATGGCACTTGCTTTTAAGGTCTTCGGCATCAGTTACAAGGCAGCCAAGGTCGTGCCGGTAATATTCAACAGCCTCTGCATTTTAACGGCTTACATCTTTAGCAAAAAATATATCGGTGAATTAGAGGCTGTTTTAGTAAGTCTTCTTTTAGCATTTGACCACCTCTTTTTTTCATATGGAAACGTAGCTCGCCCGGAGATGGTAACATTGTTTTTCTTTACTTTGGCTGCGCTTGCATATTTTAAAGCCGATCAAGGCGGCTCGTGGGGTCTGTTGATTCTATCCGCAGTTTTATCGGGACTGGCCTTTTTGGCAAGCCTAAATGCGCTTTGGCTGGTTATAGCATTTTTATTATATCAAGTGGTTTGCGGAAAAATAATAAGAGAAGGCAGGAGATTTCTTGCATATATGACCAGCTTTTTTATAATTATATCCCCTTACTATTTATGGATATTCCTTAATGCAGAAAGGCGGGCCATCTTCTTGGTGCAAGTCTTTGGTGCAAATAGTTCCCTGGGCAGGGGGTCTTCATTGCCACTGGTCATAAGGAATCTACTTAATCCCTTGGCTGATCTCTATCTGATGGTCTCCAGATTTGGCTCTATGTATCCTTTGATATTTGCCATAGTGATTGTCTATTTTGTATTTAACTTTAGGAAATACGCTTATTTACTCTTTGTGCTCTTATCGCCCATTTTTATGTTGCTGATCAACGAACGCGCTGCGCACTATTTGCTCATCACCATGCCGGTTTGTTATATCTCTTTGGGATTTGTGGTCAAGGCGTTTAAAAAGCGTAGTCTGGGATCTCTTGGGTTTTGGCTCAAGAGAGCTGTTGTGTCTATATTGGTATTTTTCTTTTTATTCAATTTTTGTGCGGATCTAAAGTTTGCCTTTAATAAACCGTCTTTTTTGGTAGACGAAAGCTACTATAGGAATGCGCTTGAGCGGTATACCGAAAGCGATGCCCGCATAGTGGCCGATCACTCGCTGCTGTTGTCTATTACTGAAGGCAGAAAGATATTTAGCCCGGCCCTTTTAGTCTGGGATAAATGGCAGTCCTTATATGCTTACGAAGAGATAGTAGCCAGGATCAATCCGGACTATATTATTCTGACGGCACAGATGAGAGATTGGATAGATCCCAGTAATACGCAGTACCGTCTTTTTCAAGAATTGTTAAAGCAAAACTTTGTTTTAAAGAAAAAGGTTTCCGATCCTAGATATGGGGAACTTTGGATTTATCAACGCAAGTTTAAGGTTTAACGTTATAAAGCCCGGCTTGCCTAAAGGAATAAAGTGAAACTTGGCCAAAAATACAATATTATAAAGAATACCTTAAAGACAAAAGGATGGAAGGGGTTTTCTAATCTGGTGCTTACTTGGCCCAGCTTAAGCATAGAGCCTGTGAATGTAAGCTCAAGGCCGATATTTGTACAGATAGAGCCCACTATAGATTGTAACTTGCGCTGTGCTGCCTGCATCAACCCGACTCTGAAAAGAGAGACCAGGATGTTGAGCCTAAGTAAATTTAAAGAGATCATCAGGCAGTTGCCCTATGTGCAAAAGATCAGCTTAGTAGGAGCCGGGGAACCGTTGTTAAATCCGGAGATTTTTAATATAATCGAGTATGCCAAGTCTAGAGGATTGACTATCGGTTTCGCTACCAACGCTACTTTGATCGACGATAAAATTGCCCAGAGAATAATACATTCCGGCTTGGATTGGTTGAATATATCACTGGACGGTGCGACCAAAGGGACTTATGAAAATATCAGAAAGGGCGCTGACTTTGACGCGGTTTTGAAAAACATCGAGTTGTTAATACGGATGAAAGGAAAGCGCAATAAACCAGAGATCTCTGTTTGGTTCTTAGCCCTTAAGAATAACCTTGATGAATTACCAGGACTTGTTTTGTTGGTGGAGAGATTGGGCATAAGTGAGCTTTTTGTGCAGACAGTGCACAATTGGGGCGACCCCTCGCTCAAAAATATCGACAGCCAAAGGATAGATGACACGGCGCGGATAAAGAAAGTTTTTTCGCAAGCGATCGCCTTGGCCAGAAAAAAACAGATTAAATTTGAATATGTAAATGTCCCCGATAAGGGCAAGACAAGGTTTTGTAAATGGCCCTGGAAGTCATGTTACATCACGGTCGACGGTTATGTTACTCCTTGCTGCCTGCACGGCGCTGACCCAAAAGTAATTAATTTCGGGAATATTTTCTCTGAATCTTTTGAAGAGATCTGGAACAACAAGGCATACCAGGATTTCAGGAAGAAACTCAAATCCGATGATGTCCCCAGTATTTGCGTGGACTGCCCAAGTTACTACGCCAAGGTGGAAATATGAGGCCCAGGAGAGCTGTGAAAATGATGATGTCTTCAATGTGCTATTCTCTAGGCAGAGGTGTTTTTGCCAGGGGAAGAGAGGATACTGGTTTTCGCGTCCTGCTATATCATTCCATTAATAGCGCCGATGCGCAAGACTATTTAGGAATAAGGGTAAAGCCAGAAAGCTTTTACCGGCAAATGGAATACCTTTACCGCGAAAATTATCGGGTATTGAGCCTGGGAAATCTTATAAAGTACATGGGAGATAGTCGGCCTATACCAGCAAGGTCGCTGGCGATAACTTTTGACGATGGCTATAAAGATATTTTAAAGAACGCCGTTCCTGTATTAAAAAAATTTGGATTTACGGCAACGATATTTATCGCTCCAACATATATAGAAGGCGATAAGGGTAACCCTGAAAACTATTGGGAGAAATGGGAATATCTCTCCTGGGAAGAACTAAAGCATCTGGCCGATTCGAATATAGATATCGGCTCTCATTCTCTTTCCCATCGGCCTTTAAGAAATATGGCCAAAGAGGCTATGCACAAAGAGGCGCGGGAATCTAAAAATCGGCTAGAGCAGGCCTTAGGGGTCTCTGTCGATTTATTCAGCTATCCACACGGCGTTTTCAACCAGGAGTTGAAAGATATTTTAAGAAAAGACGGCTATATTGCTGCCTGTTCAAGCCTGCCGGGAAAGAATGACTCTCAGTGTGACGTATTTGAACTGAAAAGGACAGAAATCAACACGCAAGACAGCCTTTTTGAGTTCAAGAAGAAATTGGCCGGAAGTTATGATTGGATATCATTTTTTAGGAAAAGCAAGAGGTAATCTATCATGTTAAAGAACGAGAATGTCATATGTATTTCATCTATTGATTGGGACTTTATCTGGCAGGGGCATCAAGAGATAATGTCTACTTTTGCCGCGACCGGAAACCGCGTGCTTTTTATTGAAAATACGGGAGTAAGGATGCCCACTCTACGCGATTTCCCCAGATTGAAGAAGAGAATAGCCAATTGGTTCCGCGGAATAGGGGGCATAAGAAAAGAAAGGGAAAACCTTTATGTTTTTTCTCCTCTTGTAGTGCCATTCCCATATTCGCATATAGCCAGATGGATCAATAGGCACCTGCTTATGTATGTTTTAAATAGATGGATGAAAGCCATGGATTTTAACAACCCCGTTATTTGGACATTTTTACCGACAGGCTTGACCTTGGATTTAATAAATGACATAAGTAAAAAGGCCACTATTTATTATTGTATTGATAATTTCTCTGTGAGTTCGTCTCTGGCTAATAAAGTGCGAGCTACGGAAAAAAAGCTGATTAAACAGGCCGATCTAGTATTTGTGACCGCTAATGAGCTATATAAATACTGCTCGCAATATAGCTCAAAAGTGTACATCTTTCCGTTTGGCGTAAACATCGAGAATTTCGAAAGGGTAAGATCTGATGCCGGTCCGATGATCCCTGATGACCTCAAGGCCATTAAAAGACCGATAATAGGTTATATCGGAGGAGTGCATAAGTGGATCGATCTGGATCTGATCAAAGACTTAGCTCAGAGGCATCATGAATATTCGTTCGTCTTTATCGGGCCATTACAGACAGATGTCTCCGGACTTTCCGATATTAAAAACATACACTTTCTGGGGCCCAAGGCCCACACGCAGCTACCGGAATATGTAAATTATTTTAACGTGGGGATCATCCCATATTTGCTTACGGACTATACCAGGAATGTCTATCCCACTAAGCTAAATGAATATCTGGCCCTGGGAAAACCGGTCGTGTCGACAAATCTATTGGAAGTCAACACCTTTAATGAAAGACATGGAAACATAGTAGCCGTTGCCAAGGATACTAAAGGGTTTGCCGATGCTCTTGAGAAAGCAGTTTCAAGCGAAGGCGGGGCGAATATTCTCAATAAGAGGGTCCAGATAGCCAGAGAAAACACCTGGAAGAACAGAATTGAACAGATGAGCGCTTTAATCGAAGCGGCGATCAAGACGCGTCAACATGATAGAGACCTGATGTGGAAGGAGAACCTTGTCAAGTTCTATCGCATGACCAGGAAGAGGCTTATTAGATTGGTAGTGGGAGTGCTTTTGGTCTATTTTGTGCTCTTCCACACACCTTTTTTGTGGTTTATGGCCAAGCCGCTTAAGATCACAGAAACCCCCAAACCAGCAGACGTTATCGTGGTATTTGCCGGAGGAGTAGGTGAATCGGGAAAGGCCGGGCAAGGATATGAGGAGAGGGTGATGTATGCGATAGACTTATATAACAGGGGCTTTGCCGATAAGATTATCTTTTCTTCCGGGTTTACTTATGCCATAAAAGAGGCAGAGGTGATGAAAGCTATAGCGGTTTCATTGGACATTCCCGAGCGAAATATAAAGTTAGAGAAAAACGCTTCCAATACATTGCAAAACGTGGTATTTACCAAAAGGGTCATGGAGACAAATGATTGGGATTCTGCTTTAGTAGTCAGCTCTCCTTACCATATGCGCCGGCTAAAATTGGTATATAGAAAGAATGCTCCTGAAATCGAGGCTACTTTGACACCTGTACCCAATAGCCTCTTTTACGGAGATGAAGAAGAGGTGGCCCTGAGGCATATCAGGGCGATCGTGCATGAATATTTAGGTATCATTTATTATTGGTGGAAGGGTTATATATAGAAGATGAAGACCTTACTTATACATGCGCCTATATTTTTTAGGACCGACAAGAGAAACCTTTTGGAAGACATTGCTAATGCCGCGCCTCCTTTGGGACTGGCATATTTAGCAAGCATGGTCAAAGATGATGTAGATGTAAAGGTAATAGATGCACAAGGGCTGACCGAAAAGGAGCTCAAAGAGCGCGTTCTACAGGAAAATGCCGATATCGTAGGTATCAGCGCTACCAGTGCTTCTGCTAAAAACGCCCAACGTATCGCCCAAATGGCAAAGAGGCATAACAAAGATGTCTTGACGATATTAGGCGGCCCGCATATAACTGCTGCCCCAGAAGAAAGTATGGAGATATTTACCGATATAGATATCGGGGTGATAGGAGACGGAGAGAGTGTCTTTAAGGAGTTGGTCATAAGGCATAAACAGGGACAAGGTTGGCGTAATATTAGTGGCATAGTATACAGAGATGGCGGATCCAATTTGAAGCTGAATCAGCCAGGAGAACTGATGCCTTTGGATGAGATACCTTTTCCTTCTTGGCGGCTTCTGCCTTCATTTAAGAATTATAGCTTCAATCCTTCCGCCTATCGTAGGAAACCGCACTGTATTGTCATCGCTAGCAGAGGTTGCCCATACAAATGCATATTCTGTCATGTCTCCAGATTTCGTCCTACAATACGCTTTCGCAGCCCGAAAAATGTGGCAGATGAGATAGAATATCTGGTCAATAATTTCGGAATAAAAGAAATCAGGTTTGGAGATGAGCTCTTTGCCGTGAACAAAAAATGGGCCAGCCAGATCTGCGAGGAGATAAAGAGCAGAAAGCTGAATATTGTCTGGACATGTGAGGCAAGGGCCGATAGCATGACCCCTGAATTTGCCCAGACTTTGAAGAAAGGCGGCTGTTGGCAGATCACCATGGGCGTGGAATCCGGCTCAGCGCAAGTACTTAAAAAGATCAAAAAAGGTATTACGCTCCAACAGGTCAAGAATACCGTCAATTATGCACACAGAGCAGGGCTATCGGTGAGGGCATTTTTTATGATAGGATTTCCTTTTGAAAGCAGAGAGGACATAAAGAAAACAATCAGATTTGCCATGCAGTCCGGGGTCGACTATGCCAGCTTTGGTTATGTAGTGCCTTTTCCGGGCACAGAGTTATATCAGATGTGTATGCGAGAGGGCTACTTCGATAAGTTTGGGTGGATGAATTTCGACTCGACATTGAATAGGCCAGGGTGTGCTCCCAAGGATATAACGGAAAAAGAGATCAGGATGTTCCTTAAACAGGCATATCGGAGGTTTTATTTTAGGCCGGCATATTGGGCTAGGCTGGCAGGGCGTATCCGCAATGTCGAAGATGTCAGAAGAGTATTTCGCGGAGCAAAGGCATTGATCAAATTCAATACTTCTTGAATAAAGGGAGGTGTATTACTTTGGATATATCAATAGTAGCACCCGTACATAATGAAGAAAAAAACATCGAAAAGCTTTACCTTAAGCTGCTGGACGTGCTTTCTAAGACAAACAGGTCTTTTGAGATAATATTTGTCGATGACGGCAGCACAGATCATTCTCTGACACTAATGACCCAGCTCAAACAAAAACATAAGAAGATGAAGATCGTAAAGCTGAAGAAGAGTTTTGGCCAGACTGCGGCCTTATCCGCAGGAATAGACCATGCTCACGGAGATGTAATAATACTGATGGATGCCGATCTGCAGCACGATCCCGCGGACATCCCTAAATTCTTACAGAAAATAGACCAGGGGCATGATATTGTAAGCGGCTGGCGAAAAGAGCGGGTAGACCCCTTCTTGAGAAGAAAGCTCCCTTCGTTGGTGGCCAACTGGATGATGTCCAAGATATCAGGGATCAAAATACATGACTTTGGCACCACGTTTAAGGCATACCGTAAAGAGATTATAAAAAATGTCAGGCTATACGGTCAATTTCATCGTTTTATCCCTGTATTGGCAGAAGGTCAATACGCATCAATAGTAGAGATACCTATAGCCAGCGGCAAGAGGGGCGGCGGTAAGTCCAGCTATACTTTAAGCCGTACTTTTACTGTATTTTTTGATTTGATCAGGATCAATTTCTTGTCAAGGTTTTTATCCAGGCCTTTACAATTCTTCGGTTCATTCGGGATAGGCATCGGATTTATCGGGTTTTGTATAGTCAGTTATTTGATATACCTTAAATATGCCCACGGTCTTGCCCTTTTGGCCTATAGGGCGCCTTTATTTCTGCTTTCGGTGCTGCTGATGTTGGTTGGTACCCAATTTCTAACATTGGGTTTATTAGGGGAGATCGTAGTCAAGGTCTATTATGATAACCCCAATACTAAAGTCTATGCTGTTGAAGAGATAATCGAATAAAAGGTGAAAGAAACTTTAATGGAAAGTGTACAAAACTGTAATTGCTGTGGTTCAGATAAATTCTCTTTACTGCTTACAAAAGACTCATTTTCAATCGTCAAGTGTAAGAACTGTGGTTTAGTATTTAGCGAGTCTTTTCCCTCGCAGGAGGAATTATCTTCCCTCTACTCAAAGGAGTTTTTTACTGACCAGACGAGATTGCAGTACTATATAGCAGACGAAGGCACAAATATAATTAAAGCTCAATCAAAGCTGAAGACCGTTGTTGGGTATAAAAAAGATGGCCGGCTTTTAGATGTCGGCTGTGCTTTCGGGACCTTTTTAAAATTGATGAAGGAAAATGGTTGGGAGACATGGGGCAGCGAGATCTCAGGCTATGCGGCAGATTATTCCAGAAAAAGCACAGGTTCTAAAATCATCAGCGGTGATTTTTTGAATGCGGATTTTTCCCAAGAGCATTTTGACGTAGTCACCATGTGGGATTATATAGAGCATGTGAAAGACCCTTATAGCAACCTAAAAAAGGCTGAGCAGTTGCTTAAAAATGGAGGTTTTTTGTTCATTTCCACGGTTGATATCGGCAGCTTATTTGCCAAAATTTTAGGCAAAAGATGGAAATTGATTAAACCGAAGCTGCATTTATATTATTTTGACCAGAAGTCGATCTTCGGATTATTAAAGAAGGCTGGTTTTAAAGTTGTAGAGAAAAAGAATGAAGGCAGGTATTTTAATCTCGAATATCTTTTGCGGACCTCTGCCCAAGAATATAGAAGTAGATGCGTACATGCATTGTGTAGAGGCCTATTGAATATCAATGACAAAACAAAGATCTTGCCAAAGAGAGTATACATAAATTTTGGAGATATTATGACTGTAACAGCGGTGAAACCGCAAAAATAATAAAGGAGAAAAAGATGAAAATAATCGATGAAAGAGGGAGGATTTTCGGAAAAATCAACATCATAGACCTTTTTGTCATTCTATTTTTGCTTTTAGTCATATCGCCCGTTGCCTATTACAGCTACAATGCTCTGTCCAAAAAGCCAGAGCCGAAAAAAGTGATGCCAGAGGCAGCGAAGGTCTTTCAGGAAATAGAAGTCGATGGGAAATTTATAGGCATAACAGCTGGGGATTTGGAGCTGATCTCAGTCGGCAGCCAACAACTCGATAAACGAGGGGATGTAGCAGCGGAGGTCTTGGCTTTGGGTAAGGTTTCGGATTACAAGACTTATGAATATAAATTTGAATTGGGTGGAGGCCAGAGGATCATAAAAGAGGCTATCGGTCTTAAGCAGCTTGATGCAAGGCTTAAGCTAAAAGCAGAAGTGGAAGGACATAAACTGCATTATAATGGCCAAAGGATAAAAGTCGGTTTGCCTTTGAGATTTAAAACTAATGGAAAAGTATACGATTTTTTGCCTATGCCCTTAGAAGAGAAGATAAGAATGCAGGTAAAATACACACTTTTGTTGGCCGAGCTGTGCGATTTTATAAAAGTCGGGGATGTGCACGAAGAAATGACCCAGGAGCTGAACAAGATAGTGAACGCCAGATTAATTAATGTAGTCTTTAGTGAACCTTCAAAGCTTCTTAGAAATAGCTATGACGGCAAAGATTATATTTTGCAGGAACAGCCGCAATACAGGGATATGATTTTAGAATTCGAGGTCCTCTGTGAACGTAACAATTATGGATTATTCCCCAGATATTCCCTGGAGAATAATACAGAAAATAAGCCTCTTAAATTGGGCAACACCTATACTTTTTCTACAGATTTATACGCATTATATAATGGGAAGATCATTGATATAGAAATAATAGAATAGGACCCAAGATGGATAATATTTTAGATTCAAGCATAACCGTATCTTTCGTCAAGCTGTTATACAGAGGTTATAGTCGTCTAGAGCAGCAGTTGAGAGAGACATATTTTGATAGTAAGACCTGTAGGCTAATAGGCGCGGCTTGCCGGAGCATCAAAATTTGTTTTAAATATAGCATTTTGGGCAGGATTTCAGAGACAGAAGCCGCAAATCCCGCCAGTATCTCAAGCGATTCTTATTTTGGTCGCTTGGTATCTGATACATCTGCGGTTTGGGAGGATAGGTCCCTGGATTATTCTAAGACTAGTTTCTTGGCTGACTTGGCAATGGATGCAAAAAGGGTGTTTGATGTTTTATTTGTAGGCTTAATAAGTATATTGATAATAATCATGGTTGCGCTTAATCTGTTTTTGTCTTTGGCGTTAGGAAAAGAGATATCCTTTTGGGGCTATTTGATGCGCGGATTCTTTTTATCTATTGCTTGCCTGGGGCTTCTTTGCCGTATCGACTGGCCAACGCTTAAGAAAAGCAGTATATTTTTAAAAATATGCCGAAGGAAATGAAAAAAATCAAGGTCTTGCGAATAATCGCCCGGCTTAATATCGGGGGGCCGGCGATACATACCATCTTACTGCTCGAAGGCTTGGACAAGGCTAAGTTTGAATCTGTCTTAGTCACTGGAAAAACAGGGCGGGCAGAAGGAGATATGCTTTATTTAGCCCAAGAAAAAGGGGTCCAGCCGGTAATAATACCTGAATTGGGCCGCGACTTAAATATATTTAATGATTTTATTGCCTTCTGGAAGATATTTAATCTAATCAGGCGCCAGAGGCCCGATATTGTACATACTCATACCGCTAAGGCCGGGACTTTAGGCCGCTTGGCCGGTTTATTATATAAAATACTCTTTGGCCTACAGCCCGCAGGCCGAAGGCTAAAGCTGGTCCATACTTTTCACGGCCATGTATTACATAGCTACTTTAACAGAACGAAAACTGCGATTTTTGTAATAATAGAGAGATTCCTTGCTTTGTTCACGGACAGGATCATCGCGGTAAGCGAAAGGGTAAAAGAGGATTTGCTTAGCTTCAAAATAGCTACTCCTGAGAAAATCGTTACTGTTCGCTTAGGGCTAGAGCTGGAGAAATATCTGAAGATAGAAAAAAGCGAACAGGCAGCGGGGGACAATTGCCGCTCTATAGGCATTGTCGGGCGCCTGGTGCCTGTAAAAAATCATCAGATGTTTTTAGATGTGGCCAAAAGGATTAAAAACGAGTTTAACGGAAGGGAGAAAATAAGGTTTTTAGTGGTGGGAGACGGTCCATTGCGCGGGGAGCTTGAAAATTACACCCGAAAGTTAGGCATCATGCAAGATGTGGACTTTACAGGCTGGATCAAGGATTTAGCGCGGATTTATTCCGAATTGGATATAGCTGTATTGACTTCACTGAACGAAGGGACTCCCGTTGCTCTTATCGAGGCCCAAGCTGCTTGCTGTCCTTGCGTAGCTACTACCGTTGGTGGCGCGGCCGATGTTATCGAAGACGGCAAAAGCGGATTCTTAGTCCCTTCCCAAGATAGCGAGAGGCTTTTCCAGGCTATCGTTGACCTATTGAATGACCCTAAGAAGATGCGCGAAATGGGTAGATTTGGCAGGGATAGGGTCAGGGATAAGTTCGACAAGAAACGCTTAATCAGAGATATAGAAAGTCTATATTTACAGGAACTAGTATATAGAAAGGATAGTCCATGAAGGTACTGATAACTGGAGGCGCAGGGTTCATTGGCTCGCATTTATGCGAAAAATTGCTCAAAAAGGGAAATACCGTCACCGCTTTGGATAACTTATCTACCGGTAGATATGAAAATGTCTCCCATCTTAAAGAGAATCCTAACTTTAATCTGGTGGTAGGCAGTATCCTTGATGAGCAACTGGTCG